>JADGPX010000003.1 GCA_017882215.1 Chitinophagaceae bacterium
CCGACCACGGCGAAGAAAAATTTTCATAAATGACGTGTTATCGGATTGTGCTTTACACAAAATATCGTATAACTTATTACTCACTACCATCCTCCGCTTGCTCCACCGCCGCCGCCTGAGCCGCCACCAAAACCTCCAAATCCTCCGCCGCCAAATCCGCCACCACCAAAACCTCCACCTCTGCCACCACCACCTAACATACTGCCAAGCATAAACCATGGCAAAACCCCAAGTCCTCTTGATCCGCGACGACTCATATAATTGCCGCCACCGCCGCCAATGCGTGAGATAATAAAAATTATAATGATAATTAAAAAGAATATTATTTTAAATAAAATGCCTGAACTTCTTTGTTGGGGAACTGATTTATATTCGCCAGCAGCCGCCAGAATAATCGCATCTATGGTTTGATCGAATCCCCGGTAATAATCATTTGCTTTAAAATTTGGGATCATCACCTCATCAATAATGTGCTTACAAGTAATATCAGGCAGCACACCTTCCATTCCAGATCCCGTTTCTATTCTTGCTTTTCTTTCAGCCTTTGAAACCAGGATAACTACACCATTATTTTTCTCCTTTGTTCCAACACCCCAATCACGTAAATATTTTAAAGAAAGTTCAGCAATGTCGTAGCCTTGCAAATCGGGCACAGTAACAATTACAATTGCAGAAGAGGTGCTGTCATTATAATCTCTTATCTTTTTTTCTAACGCCTCTCTTTGAGATGGTTCAAGAAAATTACCAAAATCATTTACTGCAACCGGAGGATTAGGACGAGGCTGAATAGTTTGCGCATTAACAAACTGAATTGAAAAAAGAATAAATATTAAGAAGAATTTCTTCATTGATTGTTTGATTAACCTCACCCTGCCCTCTCCAAAGCCCGCCTGACCGGACGGGCAGGGAGAGGGTTATTTTCCAAAAATTATTTCATCGGGAAGTTCATTTTTGTTCGTGTCTTTATTATAAGGAAAATTTTCCTGCAGTGCCTCACCTATTTCTTTAATACACTGGCTAATTCCTTCTGCATAATTTTCTTTACTAAAATGAGAAAGAATTTTATTTACAACTTCCTTCCAAAATTGATCTCCAACTTTTTCGTGAATACCACTATCCGCATAAACAGCAAGCTTCCTGTGTTTTAATGCCACATACAGCAGCACTGCATTGCGGTCTTGCGTATTTTGCATCTTTAGTTTAGAGAAAATTTTAATTGCTCTGTCAAGCGGATCAATAAATTTGCATTTGCTTTCCACAAAAACTCTCACTTCTCCGCTGGTGCATTTTTCAGCATTGCGGATAGCAGCAACAATTTTTTCATTTTCTTCTTTTGAAAAAAATTCTTTCTTTTTAAAAAGGGAGAACATTTATTTCCTGATTTTATTTTATATCAAAATTCATATCAGGAACCTTTTCACTTCCGGGATCTGATTTGTAAAAAGGTTTTTCGTGGTAACCAAATGCACCGGCGAATATGTTATTAGGGAAAGTTTTTACTTTTAAATTATATCCCTGCACCGCAGCGTTATAATCTTTGCGGGCAACATTGATCCGGTTTTCTGTTCCTTCTATCTGCGCCTGGAAATCCTGGAAAGCTTTGGTTGTTTTTATATCAGGATACCTTTCAACCACAGCCAATAATTTGCTGAATGAACTTTGTAATCCTGCCTGCGCCTGTTGATAAGCCTCCAAAGATTTTGGATCGCTAATATTAACATTAATAGAAGTTGCCTTAGCCCTGGCAGCAACTACTTCGGTTAATACAGATTTTTCAAAATTGGCAGAAGCCGAAATGGTTTTAATAACACTGGTATAGAGATCGGTTCTTCGTTGATAGTTGGTTTCCACATCTCCCCATTTTGCTTTCACCTGCTGGTCAACCCCTATCAAACCATTGTATGCGCCGCAACCCCAAAAAAATAATAAAACTACTACGGCGAGTATAACATATAAACCTGTTCTTGATTTCATTTTTATTTATTTTAATTAAAGATAATAGTTTTAAGCAAATGCTATGCTTAACATTTTTACTGTCATTTTTACACCTCACCCTAAATTCCTCTCCACATGGAGAGGGACTTCCGAAGTTTTTTTACAATTGTATCGCTGCTATTCCCGGCAATGTTTTTCCTTCGAAATATTCAAGCAAAGCGCCGCCGCCAGTACTTACAAAACTCACTTTATCTGCAAGATTAAATTTATTTACCGCAGCAACACTATCTCCTCCGCCAATAAGGGAAAATGCACCATTCTTTGTTGCATCTGCAATTGCCTGCGCTATTGCTTTAGTACCATGCTGAAATTTTTCCATTTCAAAAACTCCCATTGGACCATTCCATAAAATGGTTTTTGAGTTACTGATAACTTTGCAAAAAGTTTCAATCGCCATCTGCCCAATATCAAGTCCCATCCAGCCATCAGGAATAGTATTGCTTAATGCGCCCGATACTTCTGCATTGGCATCAAATTTATCGGCAATGATCGAATCCTGCGGAAGATGAATGCAAACATTTTTTTCTTTAGCCTTCTCCAATAACTCCTTTGCTGTTTCCACTCTGTCATCTTCACACAAAGAGTTTCCAATTTTACCACCTTCTGCTTTGAAAAAAGTATAAGCCATGCCACCGCCGATAATAATATCAGTTGCTCTGTCCAGAAGATTTTCTATGACCAGTATTTTGTCTGAAACTTTTGCTCCGCCTATGATTGCCAGGAAAGGTTTTTCGGCTTTATGTAAAATTTTTTCTGCGCTTTCCACTTCTTTTTCCATCAATAAACCAAACATTTTTTTATCAGCTGCAAAAAACTTTGCAATAATTGCTGTAGATGCATGGGCACGATGTGCTGTGCCAAATGCATCATTCACATACACATCGCCAAGCTTACTTAGTTTTTCTGCAAAACCTTCGTCACCCTTTTCTTCTTCTTTATAAAAGCGAAGATTTTCTAACAGCAGAACTTCTCCCGGTTTTAAATTTTTTGATTTGTTAACCGCATCTTCTCCTATGCAGTCATCTGCAAATAAAACCTTCGTTTCATTTCCCAACAATTTCTGCAGATGATTAACTAAATGCTTTAAAGAATATTTTTCTGATGGACCTTCTTTTGGTCTGCCAAAATGCGACATTAAAATAACACTGCCACCATCTTTTAATATTTTTTGAATTGATGGCAGTGATGCCCGCATCCGGTTATCATCAGTAATTTCAAACTTATCATTAAGCGGTACGTTAAAATCCACACGTATCAGTGCTTTTTGACCTTTGAAATTATAATCTGAAAATTTGCTCATAATAATTTTTTATTTGCTCTGTTATTAAAAACCCTTTTATCATAAAAAAATAACGCAAAGAACACAAAGAAAAAACGCAAAGCATTGCAAAGTTTTCTTTGCGTCGCTTTGCGTATACAGCGTTCTTTGCGTTACCAAAAAAGATAAATAAAGAACTAACAGTACAAGTGAGTCCCGATTACTATCGGGACAATCCTGCCCGACTGACACTGGTCAGGCGGGGATGTTGATTAATGAACATTTGCTTGTCCCAAAAACTTATTTATTAATCAAGCCAGCGAAATAATGAACAGTACGTACCAATTGAGATACATAGCTCATTTCATTATCGTACCAGCTAACTGTTTTCACCATTTGTGTATCACCAACGGTTAATACTCTCGTTTGTGTAGCGTCAAACAAAGAACCGTAATGAATACCTATAATATCTGTGCTAACTATTTCATCTTCTGTATAGCCGAAACTCTCGTTGCTGGCGGCTTTCATGGCAGCATTCACTTCTTCCAAAGATGTTTTTTTATTAAGGATCGTGGTAAGTTCAGTTAGTGAACCGGTAATGACTGGAACTCTTTGCGCAACACCATCAAGCTTTCCTTTTAGCTCGGGCAAAACCAATCCAATTGCTTTTGCTGCGCCTGTACTGTTGGGAACAATATTTTGTGCTGCAGCTCTGGCCCTGCGCAGATCACCCTTGGGATGAGGTGCATCCAAAGTATTTTGGTCATTGGTATAAGCATGAATGGTTGTCATAAAACCGGCAGTAATTCCAAAAGTATCATTCAGCACTTTTGCCATTGGCGCAAGACAATTAGTAGTGCATGATGCACATGATATAATTGTTTCACTGCCATCTAAAATATTGTGATTAACATTAAATATAACTGTCTTAAGATCGCCTGTTGCAGGCGCAGAGATAACTACCCGTTTTGCACCTGCAGTAATGTGAGCCTGGGCTTTATCCTTATCGGTAAAAAACCCTGTGCTCTCTATTACAACATCTACGTTGTGCTGTCCCCATGGAATTTGAGCAGGATCTTTCTGTGCATAAATTTTTATTTCATGCCCGTCAACTACTATAGCATTTTCAGTAGAAGTTACCTGCTGATCAAACCTTCCATGTGCACTGTCGTACTTTAATAAATGTGCCAACATTTTAGGGCTGGTAAGGTCGTTGATGGCAACAACTTCTATATCTTTCATATTATATATCTGGCGAAATACTAATCTTCCTATTCTTCCAAAACCATTAATGGCAACTTTAACTGTGCTCATAGCTTAATTATTTAATAAATTTTTAGGAGACAAAATTACAGTAAGTGAGAGAATAATAATAGAGAATATTTTTAATACTTATAGAGGTTAGGCGTGGTAAGCAGGAATATTGCCGTGTGTTTTATTTTTCATCATCGCGGTCAGGGTGCGATTCTCTTTTTTCATTATCTCCCATTAACAGATGCGTTTCAGGGTCTTTCATCACTTCTTCCATATTGCGATCGTTGTCAATAATACCTTTTTCTTCCAGCATACGCATGTCTTTCGCATCTCTTAAAAATTCAGATGCAAAAATGAATTCATTCAATTTCTGATTCTTACTGAAAATAATTTCTTTATTGTTGCCTACCCATTCTTTTTCTCCCTGGTACAAGTATAAAATAGTTTGACCAATCTCCATCACACTGTTCATATCATGTGAATTGATAACCGTGGTCATATTATATTCTTTGGTGATCTCTTTTATTAGCAAATCAATTACCATTGAGGTTTGAGGATCAAGCCCTGAGTTAGGTTCATCGCAAAACAAATATTTTGGATTTAATACAATAGCCCGTGCAATCCCAACTCTTTTTTTCATACCGCCGCTTACCTCTGCAGGAAATTTTTTATTTGTATCCTTTAGATTTACTCTTTCCAAAACTTCATTTACCCTGTCTATTTTTTTCTTATGATCCCATTTGGTAAACATATCCAGCGGAAATTTTACATTCCGTTCAACCGTCATACTGTCGAATAAGGCAGAACCCTGGAAAAGCATTCCTATCTGTTGGCGTAATTGTTTTCGTTCTTCTTCCGGCATTGCAGGCAGGTTATTGCCGTCAAATAAAATTTCTCCTTCATCAACTTCAAATAAACCTACCATGCATTTTTGTAAAACAGTTTTCCCACTTCCGCTGATGCCAATAATTAAATTGGTTTTACCGGTTTCCATAACAGCACTTACGCCTTTAAGAATTTGTATATCCCCAAATGACTTGCTTACATTTTTTATTTCAATCATAGTGCTCAGCTGCAAGTTACAAGCGGCAAGCTGCAAGAAATGCATATGCCGTATATAACTCTATTGTATTAATTTATTAATAAGTGAAATTAACATTTTTTGAATCTCCACATTTTATTATTCAATGCTTCTATTTCTGTTTGAAATTGTATCAATTTTTTAAAATCTTTCATAAATAATTTGTTTGGAATAAGGTGAAAGTTTATTTTCCTGAAGCTATCAGCTTGCAGTTTTATAAAAGTATTGCTGCCAATATATAATCGGCAAATAATATTAAAATGCAGCTTGTTATAACAGCGGTAGTGCTTGCTCTTCCTATTTCCAGCGCACCTCCTTTAACGTTATAGCCATAAAATGCAGGAATGCTGCTGATGATAAATGCAAATGTGTATGACTTAGCCAGTGCAAATGTTACGTTCTTCGGAATAAAATTTTCAAGCAATCCTTTATCAAAAATATCTGTGGAAACAATGTTAGACATACTGCTTGCAAACCTTGCGCCCCAAATGCCTAACACCATAGAAATGATAACCAGCAAAGGAATTGTGATAAGCGCTGCCAATATTTTGGGCATTACTAAATATGATTTTGTGTTGATGCCCATTATTTCCAAAGCATCAATTTGCTCACTCACTCTCATGTTGCCTAATTCACCCGCAATCTTACTTCCGATAACTCCTGCCAATACAATACAAACCAGTGTGGGAGCAAACTCCAGGATAACCGTATCTCTAACCACCTGAGAAATTGTAGTTTTAGGAACCAGCGGACTTATTAATTGATAACCCGTTTGCACAGCACTTACAGCTCCCATAAATACTGAGATAATTGCCACGATGCCCAGCGCTCCAATGCCAATCTCAACACATTGATGCATGAGTTCCTTCCAATACATTTTAAAGTTTTCAGGCTTGGTAAACATGCCTTTTATCAGTAAAATATATTCGCCAAATAATTTGAAAAATTTCATTCGCTATTTTTAAAATATTTTAAGCCTTATATATCGTAGTTTACCTTTTTAAATTTTTTCCACCAGCGGGAACTCTGAACAATCTCCTCTGTTTTATAATTTCCTTTTATTTGTGCATCAATAACCGCAATCAACACCATATTAAATATACTGCGTACCTGGCTGCCGATTTGTAAAATATGTACAGGCTTACGCAGACCTAATAAGATCGGGCCAATTGCATCAGCCCCTCCAATTTCCTGTAACAGATTATACGCAACATTGCCTGCTGCCAGGTTTGGAAATATCAAAGTATTTACATCCTGGTTAACCAACTCACTGAAAGGATAATTGTCTTTTATTATTTCTTTATTAAAAGCAACATTAGCCTGAACTTCTCCATCAACAATTAATGTAGGATCTTTTTGCTTTACAATATCTCTTGCACAAGCCACCAGTTTTGCTTCCGGAGAATGGCTACTCCCAAAGTTTGAATAGCTCAGCATTGCTATGCATGGTGTGATTCCGAAATGCTTTACTTCTTTGGCTACTAAGAGTGTAATATCAGCCAGTTCTTCAGCAGTTGGATTAAAATTTACAGTTGTATCTGCCAAAAATAGCGGACCTTTTTTTGTCATGATAATATACATGCCTGCCACTTTTTTAGCGCCTTCTTCCATACCAATAATATGTAATGCAGGCCTGATTGTATCAGGATAGTTTTTAGAAAGCCCGGATATCATTGCATCAGCATCACCTGTTTCAACCATCATACAACCATAATAGTTGCGGTCTCTCATTATTTTTTTTGCTTCATAAAAATTAAATCCTTTCCGTTGTCTTTTTTTGAAGAACAGCTCACCATATTCAGCACGCTTGGAATCCATCTCATGGCTTTTAGGATCGATTATTGGAATTCCCTCGAGTTCAATTCCGTTTTCCTGCGCAATTTTTTTGATCTTTATTTCATCACCTAACAGAATTGGATATGCTACTCCTTCATCCTGTACAAGCTGTGCCGTCTTTAATATTTTTTGATTCTCTGCCTCCGCAAACACAACTCTCTTCGGTTCTTTTCTTGCCTTATTGCCAATGATCCGCAATAATTGATTATCTATACCAAGTCTTCTATTCAGATCAACCTTATAAGTTTCCCAATCAGTTATCGGGTATTTTGCTACACCACTTTCAATTGCAGCTTTAGCCACTGCCGGCGCTACCGTTGAAAGCAATCTTGTATCAAGAGGCTTTGGAATAATATAATTAGGACCAAACACGAGTGTTCTTTCATTATATGCCATGGTAACGATATCCGGAACAGGCGATTTTGTTAGTTCAGCCAAAGCCTTTACTGCAGCCAGTTTCATCGCTTCATTTATTTGTGTTGCTCTCACATCCAAAGCGCCGCGAAATATGTAAGGAAAGCCAAGCACATTATTTACCTGGTTAGGATAATCGCTGCGGCCTGTGGCCATAATAATATCTTTGCGTGCCGCTGTTGCATCTTCATAAGATATCTCAGCATCAGGATTTGCCATGGCAAAAACAATTGGATTTTTTGCCATGCTTTTTACCATATCAGGGGTAACAACATTACCAGCACTAAGACCTATAAAAACATCAGCATCCTTCATAGCTTCAACCAATGTGAGATCTTTTTTACGGGTTGTAGTAAACTGAATTTTATATTCATTAAGATCATCTCTTTCAGCATGGAGCACTCCTGTTCTATCAAACATTACAAAGTTGTCGGGCTTTGCACCCAGCGCCTGGTATAAACGTACACAAGCCATAGCAGCAGCCCCGGCACCATTCACAACAAACTTTACTTTCTCAATTTTTTTCTTTTGAATTTCCAATGCATTTAAAAGAGCAGCAGAGCTGATTATCGCAGTGCCATGTTGATCATCGTGCATTATGGGAATATTCAACTGCTCCCTTAATTTTTTTTCTATATAAAAACATTCAGGCGCTTTTATATCTTCCAGATTTATTCCGCCAAATGTTGGTTCTAATGACTTTACTATCTGAACAAATTTCTCAGGATCTTTTTCATTTATCTCGATATCAAAAACATCAATATCAGCAAATATTTTAAACAGAACTCCTTTGCCTTCCATCACAGGTTTCCCTGCTTCAGGACCAATATTTCCTAAGCCTAAAACAGCCGTACCATTACTTATAACAGCTACAAGGTTTCCTTTAGCGGTGTACTTATAAACTGATTCAGGGTTTGCATGAATTTCCATGCATGGCACCGCCACACCTGGCGTATAAGCCAATGAAAGATCTCTTTGCGTTTTAGTTGCTTTGGTTGGGATAACCTCAATTTTTCCCGGTCTTCCTTTGGAGTGATAATCCAATGCCTCCTGTTTTCGAAGTTCTTTTTTCATACTTTTTATTTAGCACAAATTAATTTACGATAGATATAGTATTTAATTTGTGTTATAAAGATATTACTAATCTCCCCAAGTCCCCTCTAAATCTCCTCCGCCATTTGGCGGAGAGACTTATGAAAGTTTATATAATGGGTGTTCAAATCTCACTTATTCTCAACAGATACAGCCAGCCATGCCATTATACCTATCCCGGTTTCAATGGCACTTTCATCAATATTAAATTTGGGAGTATGAACGCCTGACATAATTCCTTTTGAAATATTGCCAACGCCTAACCGGTAAAAGCATGCAGGTATCTGGTGAGAATAATATGCAAAGTCTTCTGCGCCCATTCTTAATTCTGTCTGCTCAATATTTTCGTTGCCCATATACTCGCCTGCTTTTAGTTTGGCTGTATTAGTCAGCTGTTCATTATTTAAAACAAATGGATAACCTACATCAATAGTAATATCAATTTCAGCACCCATAGCATGCACCAACTCTGTGCTGTGTTTTTTTATAAGATCATGCGCTTTAAAACGCCAGGCTTCATTCATTGCTCTGAAAGTGCCCATCAGCTTAACTTCAGAAGGAATAACATTGGTAGTATTGCCTCCCTGGAATGAAGTGATAGAAAGAACGGAAGGATTAAATGGATCGTTATTCCTGCTAACCAATTGCTGCAATGAAATGATAAGATGTGAAGCAATTAAAATGGTATCGGTAGTAAGATGCGGTGATGCTGCATGACCGCCTTTACCTTTTATTGTGATATAGATCTCATCTGCGCTTGCCATTACCATTCCACTTCTGAAACTTAATTTACCAACTTCCAGACCGGGATGAACATGCAATGCTAAAATTGCCTGTGGTTTCGGATCTTCCAGCACACCTTCTTTTATCATTATGCTTGCGCCGCCGGGATTTTTTTCTTCGCCCGGCTGAAAAATTAATTTTACTGTTCCTTCAAATTCATCTTTTAATTCATTAAGAATTTTTGCAGCGCCAAGCAAACAGGTACTATGCACATCATGTCCGCAGGCATGCATTACACCTGCATTTTGAGATTTGTATTCAACATTATTTTCTTCAGTAATAGGCAATGCATCCATATCTGCCCGGAGTGCAATTATTCTTTTTTGAGGATCTCTCCCTTTTATCAATCCAACCACGCCGGTCGTGGCCAGCACTTTGTATTCAATACCAAATTCAGCTAATTTTTTTTGTATAAATTTTGATGTTTCAAATTCTTTATAGCTTAATTCAGGATGCGCATGTAAATGATGACGAATCTGTATGAACTCATCAGTATATTCAGCAGCTAACTTTTTTATTTTCTCTTTGATCATAAAGTAATTTAATCAATACTAATCATAGCAATCACCGGTCAAAAATAGAAAAGAGTTTCGCTAATGAAACTCTTTTCTTTTGGAATAAAAATTTATAAAGCTTATTTGTTAGTATCGTCTTTTATTTCTTTTTCAGGTTTTATTTCAATTCTTTGTGATAGTATATAAACAGATGCGCCGCCCAACATCCGGCTGATCTGGCTTTTATACATTTCCGCTTCCTGCTTTGTTGTAAAATTACCAAAGGTTAAATGTACATAAGGCGCCTGGTAATACATGTAAGGTTTTTGTTCAGGAAATTTTTGAAGTAGTTGTGTTTTTGTTTTCATTGCAAGCTCCCTGTCGTTAGTGCTTAATACCTGCAGACGATAACCCATTCCTGTTCTTGCAGCTGCTTTGGCAGCAGCAACATTTAATTCTGCCTCTTTGCTTGCTAAAATATCCAACCGAAAATCTTTGTAAACAACAACAGGTATTGTATTTGCACTGTCAGTTTGCGCAAAGGTTTGTAAACCCGTAAAACACAAAATTGAAAATATAAGCTTCTTCATATCTAATACCTGAGTTGGCAAAAATAATACCATTAGTTTTAATGAGATGAAACTATAAGAAATATGGTTGTATTGGATATTTTATTGACAATTTCCTAAGGAAAGTTTATCCAAAAAATTAATATCCCGCTTTAGCCCCGCCAATATTTTCTATCGGATGCCATGTGGTTTTTATTTCCTGTGTATCCATAATGAAATAAGGTGACTGACCATTTTCGGTGAGCCAGTTTATTTTATTGTACAGTACTACACGCTTTATATTCAGCGATGCTTTTTCCTGCATCATTTTTTGTGTATCGGCATCGTTTTCGCAAAACACCAAAGCATTCACATCCATGTGATCGGCAAAATAAGAAGCCAGCTCCGCAACCTTGCCGGTAAGAATATTTACCACACCGCCGGGAACATCAGAAGAATTGAGCACTTCAGCAAAGGTGACTGCACAAAGCGGCTTTGTGAACGATGCCAACACGATGCATGTATTGCCTCCTGCAATTACCGGGGCAATCACCGAAACCAGTCCGAGTAATGAACTTGCCTGCGGCGCAATGATGGATACAACTCCTGTTGGCTCCGGAGTTGAGAAATTAAAATGAGATGATGCAACAGGGTTTACACTACTGTACAATTGCTGAAATTTATCGCACCATCCTGCATAATAAATTAAGCGGTCGATAGAAAGCAACACTTCATTTTCTGCTTCTTCTTTTGTTGTATCCTGTTTTATAAGTTCATCTATAAATTGCGCTTTTCTGCCTTCGAGCATTTCTGCAATGCGATACAATATTTGTCCGCGGTTGAATGCTGCTCTTGAGCCCCAATCACCAAAAGCACTTCTTGCAGCCACTACAGCTTCTCTAAAATCTTTACGTGAGCTAAGACAAACATTGGCAAGTTTTTCTTTGTCTCCATTTTCTGCAATGTAGTACCTGCCGGATTCTGTTCTCGGAAATTTTCCGCCGATATAAATTTTGTAAGTCTTTAAAATTTCCAAACGCTTTTTAGGAGCACCGTTGGTTTGAGCTTTTTCGAGTTTTGGTACTTTAGCGGTTTTGTTTATAGTTGATGTTTGCATGTGAATCGTTTAAATCGTTTAAGGGTTTAACGTTTAAAGTTATTTTTTCCGTTCGCCCTGAATAACTGTTTTTTGTAAATATGAAATAAATTTTTGCAATATAGAACTGATTCTAACTGCTAATGAATAGAAATCATCGAACTGTTGTTGATTTATATATTTTCTATCTAACGCTCTATATAGTTGAGAACGTAATTCGCCACATGAACCTTTTGAATATCCCAAAAACTGAATGAACTCTGCTCTAGTTCCTCTTTCAAATCCTTCAGCAATATTATCCATTATAGATCCTGATGAGCCTTCAATCTGACCAATTAATCTGTAATTACTTTTAAACGAACCATTATCAATTAGGCTTCCAATATTATTACATAATTCCCTGCTAACCTTCCATGCCTCTACATCTTCAAATTTTTTTATAGTTGCCAATGTTTTGAATCGTTTTAGGGTTTAAAAAGAACGTTTAAGGGTTTAACGTTTAAATCGTTTAAAGTTTTTTTAATTGATGCATTCATTGATTAAGATGTTGATGCTAAATTTTAATTCGCTAACCTTTAAACGTTAAACGATTTAAACCCTTAAACGTTAAACGATGCCCCCCAACTTCACATAAGCCGACAATCCATGTAATCCGCCTTCTCTTCCGTATCCGCTTTCTTTGTATCCGCCAAATGGTGATGTAGGATCGAATTGATTAAATGTGTTTGCCCAAACAACACCTGCTCTTAACTTTGTTGTCATGTTAAAAATCTTAGAGCCCTTGTCTGTCCACACTCCTGCAGAAAGTCCGTAAGGTGTGTTGTTTGCTTTTTCAATTACTTCATCATCTGTTCTAAAACTTTGAATTGCCAGTACAGGACCAAAAATTTCTTCCTGAGAAATTCTGTTTGATTGCGCCACGTTGGTAAAAATTGTAGGGCGACAAAAAAATCCTTTACTTGGTAAGTCGCAACTGCTTTGATACATTTCAGCGCCTTCCTTTTGTCCGATCTTTAAATATTTATTTATCTGGTTTAATTGCTGTTTTGAATTGATGGCGCCAATGTCAGTGTTCTTATCCATCGGGTCACCAACGATCAAAGTTTCCAAACGGTCTTTCAGTTTGCGAACCACTTCTTTAAAAACAGATTCCTGCACATACAATCTTGAGCCTGCACAACAAACATGTCCCTGGTTAAAAAATATTCCGTTAATAACACCTTCCACTGCCTGGTCAATTGGTGCATCATCAAAAATTATGTTAGCAGCTTTTCCGCCAAGTTCCAATGTTGCTTTTTTATTTGTTCCTGCAATTGCCCGCTGAATAATTTTTCCAACTTCTGTTGAACCGGTGAAAGCAATTTTATTTATATCAGGATGATTAACGATGGCTGCTCCTGTTGCACCGGCGCCTGTAATAATGTTCACTACACCCGGCGGCAAGTCTGCTTCCTGAATTATTTCTGCTAATTTCAATGCAGTCAATGAAGTTGTTTCTGCAGGCTTCAAAACAACGGTGTTACCTGTTGCCAAAGCTGGTGCAATTTTCCATGCAGCCATCAGCAAAGGAAAGTTCCATGGAATAATTTGCCCTGCAACACCAAGCGGCTGTGCATTACGGTTAGGAAATGCATACTCTAATTTATCAGCCCAACCGGCATAATAAAAGAAATGATTGGCAACAACAGGTATATCAAAATCACGGCTCTCACGAATTGGCTTTCCACCATCAAGCGTTTCAATTATTGCCAGCTCTCTTGCACGTTCCTGCACCATCCGTGCAATGCGAAAAAGATATTTGCCTCTTTCTTTCGGCGGCATTTTCTTCCACACATTCTCATATGCATTTCTCGCCGCTTTCACCGCCCTGTCTACATCTGCCGCGTTTGCGTCAGCAACTTCCGAAAGTTTTTCTTCATTCGCCGGATTGATGGTGTCAAAATATTTTTTACTCAGGGGCTTCTCAAATTTTCCGTTTATGAACAGATCGTACCGCGGATTTATTTTTGCAGCCGACTTGCTTTCCGGTGCTGGTGCGTATTTACGGGCACTGTCGAACTTTAATTTTAGTGTGTTGTTTTTTGTAGCCATAAGTATTTCCCCCTCACCCCCAGCCCCTCTCCACAAGTGGAGAGGGGAGCCGGGAAGTTTATATTTATTGAATATTTTATTTGCAATTCAGCATTTTTGGTTATTCATCTTTAATATTATTTTTTATGACCAACTTCATCTCATAACTCATCATCGTTGTGTCATTCACTTGTACATTATGTTCTTCATTCAGCAACCTCATCCTCCATCTCTTTCTCCTTGAGGAGAAGGAGCGGTGCTTCATTCCTAATCCAAACATTATATCTTCCAATTCATCAATAAATCATTGTTCATCTCTATTGCCGATGTGTTAGCACATAATTTATCAAAAAACTTCTGTTTGGCCTCCCTCTCCACTTGTGGAGAGGGACACAGGGTGAGGGGGCTTTTAATCTATCGAAAAATAGTCTTTCCCCTGGTAAACTCCGGTTTTCTCTTTCATTAGTTGCATCAAAATATCATTGGCAAGACTGCTTGCACCAAACCTGAACCAATGATTATTCATCCAGTCTTCACCTAAAATTTCATTCAGCATAACAAGATAATGTAAAGCCAGTTTTGCTTTTGAAATTCCGCCGGCTGGCTTCATGCCGATCATCTTACCTGTCTTGTAATAAAAATCTCTTATCGCTTCAAGCATTACCAATGTTACAGGCATGGTTGCAGCAGGCGTAACTTTCCCTGTTGATGTTTTAATAAAATCTGCGCCTGCATACATTGCAATATCACTTGCCTTGCGAACCTTATCAAATGTTACCAGTTCCCCTGTTTCCAAAATAACTTTCAATCTTGCATCACCACATGCCTCCTTTATTGTAGCAATTTCATCAAACACGTAATTGTATTCACCTTCTAAAAATTTACCACGACTTATAACCATATCCACTTCATCGGCTCCCTGCTGAACAGCAAATTTTGTTTCCCGAATTTTCACATCTCTTGGCGCCTGTCCGCTTGGAAAACCTGTTGCCACTGAAGCCACTTTTATTCCTGAACCTTCCAATGCTTTTTTTGCTGTTTTAACCATTGACGGATAAACACAAACCGCTGCAACTGTTGGTAAGCCTGGATATGCATCGAGTAAGTGCATAGCTTTGTAACACATTTGTTTCACTTTGCCTTCTGAATCTTTTCCTTCCAAGGTGGTAAGGTCTATCATATTTAATGCAAGCAACAAACCGTTTACCTTAGTTTCTTTTTTAATACTTCTTTTGGTGAACCTTGCTGCCCGTTCTTCAATACCAACCTGATCAACTCTTGGTGAAAGGGTGAAACCTGCCTGCCGGTAGGCAAGATCCGGCATTGCTACGGTTGTTTCTGCCATATTATTTTTTGTAGAAATTAAATTTACTATAAATGCTGAATAGATACCTTAGCTTTCTTTCCCATGGCAGTTCTTATATTTCTTTCCGCTGCCGCAGGGACATGGATCATTCCTTCCTATTTTAGGACCAACTTTTATAGGTTCTCTTTTTACCGGTTCTGAAGGATCGTTGTAATCATTTTCATTTGAAAGATATTCGGGTCCACCGCCTGCTGCTGCAAATTCTTCTTTACGCTGGCGCATTTTGCTCATATCTGTTCTTTGTTCTCTTCCTTCTCTTATTCTTCCGGGTTGATTTTGCTCAATAGGAATTCCGCAATGACACAGGAAGCCTACAATATCTTTATTTACCTCGTCGTCCATTTGCTTAAATGCATTGAATGCTTCTATCTTATAAATAACCAATGGATCTTTTTGTTCATAACCCGCTGTTTGAACACTTTGACGAAGATCATCCATCGCTCTTAAATGCTCTTTCCAGGCATCGTCTATCAAAGCCAGTGTGAGACTGCGTTCCAAAGCATTGGTCAATTCATCGCCGTTGGTAGCAATTGTTTTATCAAGATTAGCCAATGCCTGTATCGCTTTTTTTCCATCAGTAAATGGCACTGCTACATTTTCAATATGTGAGCCTTGCTCCCTACGGATATTTTTAATAACCGGCAAAGTTTGCTGGCTCATCGCCTGGTTTTTGTGATTGTAGTGAGCTTTTGCTTCTTCATACAATCTTTCAGTTAAAACATTCGTATCCCCTTTATCCAATTCCTCAGCAGTTATGGAAGTATCAATTCCAAAATTCAGGATAGCAGCTAATTTAAAATCTTCGTGATCGCTGGTTTCTTTAAATGAAATTATCAATCCTTCTGCAACGGAATAAAATGCATTATCAAGATCGAGTGCAAGCCTTTCTCCAAACAATGCATGATTGCGCTTACCATAAATTACGGTGCGTTGCTTGTTCATTACATCATCATATTCCAACAGTCTTTTTCGTATACCGAAGTTATTTTCCTCCACTTTTTTCTGCGCTCTTTCAATGCTCTTGGAAATCATGCTGTGCTGGATAACCTCGCCTTCTTTGTAACCCATTCTATCCATCAAAGAAGCGATCCTTTCACTTCCAAACATACGCATCAGATCATCTTCAAGCGAAACAAAAAATTGTGAAGTACCCGGATCACCCTGGCGACCGGCACGTCCACGAAGCTGTCTATCAACACGACGGCTCTCATGTCTCTCAGTACCTAAAATTGCAAGACCTCCTGACTGAACAACGCCGGGACCTAATTTGATATCTGTACCACGACCAGCCATATTTGTAGCGATGGTAACGCCTTGTGCATAACCTGCTTCAGCAACAACCTGTGCTTCCCGCTGATGTTGTTTTGCATTCAATACATTATGCGGAATTGCTTTTTGTTTCAGCATCCTGCTGAGCAATTCACTCACCTCTACCGAAGTTGTACCAACAAGAATTGGTCTGCCTGCATCACGCATTTTTTCAACTTCTTCAATAACTGCTTTATATTTTTCTCTCTTTGTTTTATAAACAAGATCCTGTGTATCTTTTCTTGTAACAGGTAAATTGGTTGGAATGGTTACTACATCCAATTTGTAAATATCCCAAAGCTCTGCTGCTTCTGTTTCTGCAGTACCCGTCATACCTGCCAGCTTGTGGTACATCCTGAAATAATTCTGTAATGTAATGGTGGCGTATGTTTGCGTAGCCGCTTCGATCTTTACATTTTCTTTTGCTTCAATTGCCTGGTGCAAGCCATCACTATATCTTCTGCCATCAAGAATACGGCCTGTTTGCTCGTCCACAATTTTTACCTGCCCCTCCATTACCACATATTCAACATCAATATCAAATAATGTGTAGGCTTTTAATAATTGCTGAACGGTGTGAATTCTATCTGCTTTTACAGAATAATCATTAAGAAGAATTTCTTTCTGGTGCAACTTTTCATCAGCACTTAAAGAGCCTTTTTCAATTTCAGAAAGCTTTACGCCGATATCAGGAAGAATAAAAAATTCCGGATCCTCTCCTGATTTGGTAATAAGGTTAATTCCCTTATCAGTCAATTCAACCTGGTTATTTTTTTCATCAATATGAAAATATAATTCATTATCAACCTCAGGCATTTTTCTTTGCTGATCTGCCAGGTAATAATTTTCTGTTTTCTGAAGTTTTACTTTTATACCCGGTTCACTTAAGAATTTTATTAAAGCGCTGTTCTTTGGCAATCCTCTCCAGGAACGCATAAGAGCAAGCCCGCCGTCTTTAGGATCATCGTTGCCTTCAGCAATTTTCTTTTTTGCTTCTATCAAAAAATTATTGGTAACTTTTTTCTGTGCATCAACAATCCTTTCAATTCTTGGTTTAAGAGAAAGAAATTCCTGCTGATCACCTTTTGGTACCGGACCGGAAATTATCAATGGCGTTCTTGCATCATCAATTAAAACACTATCCACTTCATCCACCATTGCAAAGTGATGTTTGCGCTGCACCATCTCATCAGGAGAATGAACCATGTTGTCTCTTAAATAATCAAAACCAAATTCATTATTGGTGCCGTAAACTATATCCGAATTATATGCAGCCCTGCGCTCATCACCGTTGGGCTCGTGTTTGTCAATACAATCAACAGTAATGCCCAGCCACTCAAAAATAGTTCCGTTCCATTCGCTATCACGACGTGCCAGGTAATCATTCACCGTTACAATATGAACACCTTCGCCGGCCAAAGCATTTAAATAAGCAGGTAAAGTTGATACTAACGTTTTACCCTCACCCGTAGCCATCTCTGCAATTTTACCTTCGTGCAAAACGATACCGCCTATTAGCTGAACATCATAGTGCATCATGTTCCAGGTAACTTCTCCGCCTGCGGCTGTCCATGTATTTTTAAAAATAGATTTATCGTCCTCAATACTGATGTAATTCTTTTTAATGCTAAGATTCCTGTCTAATTCAGTTGCGGTTGAAACCAGTTCTTTATTATTCTTAAAACGGTTTGCTGTTTCTTTAACCACTGCAAATGCTTCGGGTAATATCTCTTTTAAAATTTCTTCAATTTTTTGATCGCGGTCCTTGCGCATCTTATCTACTTCCTGGTAGATCAGATCTCTGCCGCTAATATCAAGCGCCGTAAGGTTTTCTGCATCCTGCTTTTTTGCTGCGATCTCTGCATCAATTTCTGCAAGGTGTTCCTTGATCCTTAATTTAAATTCCTGCGTTTTATTGCGAAGCTCATCATTGGTTAAGGATTGATATTGGTTAAAGAACTGGTTGATCTCTCCAACCATAGGACTTATCTTTTTTACATCTTTTTCACTTTTATTACCACCAAACAATTTAGAAAGTAAACCTGCCATATAGCCGTATTATTATATTAAATATTTCTGATAAGAATTTTACTTTGTCAAATATGGTGCGGAAAAATTTCGTAGCCAAAATGACAGCCCAAAGGACTCCTTTGGAGAAAAGCAAAGGTATGAAATAGTAAATAGCGAAGTAATTAAATCCAACATCGCTGACACATCCCATTATTATAGTTTGGGCATGGTTGTGCACTATTGAAGCCTCCTGGTGAGGCTTTTTCTTTTCCACCTTTCATGCTCACCTTTTTTTATTAACACCATTAACATAACTTTGCACCCCGCAAATACATATAAATGAGTGGTGCATTAAAAGAAGTAAGGAACCGGATTAAGAGCGTTCAAAGTACTCAGCAAATTACCAAAGCAATGAAAATGGTAAGCGCTTCCAAATTGAGAAAAGCACAGGATGCCATTACACAAATACGACCTTATGCAAAAAAACTGCAGGAAATGCTGAGTAATATTGTTAGCAATGCAGAAGGCAATATCAGCATGAACCTGGCAACGGCAAGGCATGTTGAAAAAGTGCTGGTGATTGTTGTTACCAGCGACAGGGGATTATGCGGCGGATATAACAGCAATCTTATAAAACTTGCCAGGCAAACAATAAAAGAAAAATACAGTGCACAAAGCGCAAAAGGAAATGCGGAGCTTCTTCCCATTGGCAAAAAAGGTTATGAGCATTTTTTAAAAAATAATTTTAAAGTAGTTGATCATTACTGGAATATTTTTTCTGATATAAGCTTTGAAAATGTACAAAGAGCCGCAAAATTTGCTATGGATGCATTTGCCTCAGGACAGGTGGATGCAGTTGAATTAGTTTACAGCGAATTTAAAAATGCTGCAACACAAAGGTTTGTTTCAGAACAATTTTTGCCTGTAATGAAAACAGAAAAAATAAAGGGACAAAAGCAGCAGGATTTTATTTTTGAACCGGATAAGGATGTGTTGATAGAAGAATTAATGCCTAAAATTTTAAACACTCAATTATACAAAGCAGTATTGGATGCAAATGCAAGTGAGCATGGCGCACGAATGACTGCAATGGATAAAGCAACTGAAAATGCAAATGAGTTATTAAAGGCTTTAAAAATAAGCTACAACCGTGCAAGACAGGCTGCTATTACAACTGAACTTACTGAAATTGTTAGTGGCGCTGCGGCATTGCAGGGATAAAGTAAAAAGTCATTAGTCAATAAGTCATTAAATAAATAATTAATTTATTCTTTTCATGATAATGGCTAATGACTTATTGACCAATGACTAATTACCAATTGACCTTTTATGGATTTAAGTACAATCATTCCACATATTGAAGCATTAATTTTTGCCAGTGATAAACCATTGAGCACTCTGGAATTAGTGGACCTTATAAACAATGCTTTGGGATTTATAGAAGACAAGGCAACACTTGAGCAGGTGGAATCTGCTATAGAAGCCATACGTGAAAAATATGATTCAGAATTTTATGCTTTTGAAATGAAAGAAAGCGGAGGCGGCTGGCAATTTCTTACTAAAAAAGAGTTTCATAAAACTATTGCACAACTTAATGCTGATAAATATTTAAAAAAATTGTCTACAGCGGCATTGGAAACTTTATCTATCATAGCTTATAAGCAGCCCATCACAAAAAGTGAGATTGAAAATATCCGCGGAGTGAATTGTGATTATGCCGTACAGAAATTATTAGAAAAAGAACTGGTTATTATTGCCGGCAGAAAAGAAGATGCAGTTGGTAAGCCTCTCATCTATACAACTTCAAAATCTTTTATGGATTATTTCGGGATAAACAGTGCTGATGAGCTTCCCAAAATAAAAGAAGTGCTGATGGAAGAATTAGTTGAAGCTACTAAAATTCATAATGAAGAATCTTCAAAGCCAAAACAGGAAGAGCCAATTGAAGAAATAGAAAAATAATAATTCATCCGAATTTATTACTTGCCAAATCGTACATCGTAAATCCCCGCCTGACCGAATCAGTCGGGCAGGGTACATAGGAATAATGTAAATTCGCCTCATGTCAAAAGTTTTATCAAACACAGAGTTGGCAAACATTGCTGATGAATTTGGCACGCCGGTTTATGTTTATGATGCAGAAAAAATAAAGGAACAATACAATAAGCTCATCACAGCATTTAAAAATACTGACACTGTTTTTTTTTACGCATGTAAGGCATTAACTAATATTAATATTCTACAGTACATTAAATCATTAGGACCTAATGTAGACTGCAGTTCTATTAACGAAGTTAAGCTCGCATTACATGCAGGTTTTCCTCCTGAAAGAATTTTATATACATCAAACGGTATTGCATTCAGCGAAATTGAAGAAGCGAAAGATCTTGGCGTTATTATAAACATTGACAGCCTTTCAAACCTTGAAAAATTTGGAAAAAAATTCGGACATAGCTATCCTATAGGGATTCGTTTGCGCCCCAACATTATGGCAGGCGGGCATATAAAAATTTCTACCGGGCACGAAAAAAGCAAATTCGGAATTCCTGTAGAACAAACTGATCAAATAATTTCTGTTGTTGACAAATACAATATTTATATCAACGACCTGCATATACATACCGGCAGCGAAATAGAAAATGTAGATGTTTTTGTAAAAGGCATTGAAGTATTATTTGATATCATACCTCATTTCAGAGAACTGAAGGTTATTGACCTTGGCGGAGGATTTAAAGTCCCTTATCAAAAAGATGATACTGAAACTGATATTAATTTATTGGCTCAAAAAGTAAATGAATTATTTGCTTCACATCCTAATCCTGGTGGCAGGCCTTTGCAGGTTTGGTTTGAGCCGGGTAAATTTTTGGTTAGCGAGTGTGGATATTTCATTACAAAAGTAAACGTAATAAAAGAAACCACTGCGGCAACATTCGTGAGTGTTGATAGTGGGTTTAATCATCTTATCCGTCCTATGTTTTATGACGCTTATCATCGCATACAAAATATCACTAACCCCGGTGGTGCCGAAAAAATATATTCTGTTGTTGGGAACATTTGTGAGACTGATACTTTTGCATGGGACAGAAAATTAAATGAAGTTAGAGAAGGCGATTATTTGGTTTTTTATAATGCAGGTGCTTATGGATTTCAGATGTCATCTAATTATAATTCAAGATTAAAGCCTGCGGAAGTGTTTGTAGAAAATGGTAAGACAAAATTAATCAGGCAAAGAGATGTTTTCGAGGATCTTTTAAAAAATCAGATTATTTAAATTCTTATTTAGTAATAATGAATTCCTCAACAGAAAAATTTATAAAAATGGTAAAGCATCCTGTAAAATTCAGGATGTTTTTATTTGCAAAACTTCCTGCTGCATTTTTTTCAGGAGTAAGAATTAAAGAAATTGATGAAGGAAGATCGGTTGTAAGTGTCCCCTACAAATGGTTAACGCAAAATCCATTCAGGTCAACTTATTTTGCATCACTTGCAATGGCTGCAGAAATGAGCACAGGAGTATTGGGAATGATGCATGTTTACAAAAGAAAACCTTTGGTTTCAATGCTGATAACAAATATGGAAGCATCGTATTTTAAAAAAGCAACAGGTAAAACTTTTTTTGTTTGTGAAGATGGTAAACAAATTCATGATGCAATTGAAGAATCAATAGCTACAAGAGAACCCAAAAGCATTACAGTAAAATCTACCGGCACAAATAAAAACGATGAAGTGATTGCAGCGTTTTTATTTACATGGTCGTTCAAAGTAAAAAAGATTTAAAGAATTTTTGTTTGCTACCTTCATCACAGTTATTCATTTTATAACTTCATTTTATAATTCTCAATTTATGAAGATTGCTTTTCACGGCGCAGCCAGAACGGTAACAGGCTCTAAACATTTGCTCACCTTATCCAACGGAAAAAAATATTTACTCGATTGCGGAATGTTCCAGGGCATGGGTAAAGAAACCGAGGCTTTAAATCGTGAATTTGGTTTTGATGCTGCTGCAGTTGATTATCTTATTTTATCTCATGCCCATATTGATCATTGCGGGTTAATTCCAAAGTTGGTTAAAGATGGCTTTAAAGGAAAAATATTTGCCACAGATGCAACAAAAGATCTTTCAGCAATATTAATGGAAGACAGTGCAGGCATTCAGGAGAATGATCTGAAATTTGTAAATAAGCGCAGAGCTGCTGAAGGAAAATCTTACTTATTGCCATTGTACACAACTGAAGATGCATTAAAAGCAGTTGACCATTTTGAAATTGTAGAATATAATCAATGGTTTGCCATTGATGAAAGTGTGCAGGTGATGTATAAAGATGCCGGGCATATTATAGGAAGTGCAACAGTGCATTTAAAAATTAAAGAGAACGGAAAAGAAACACGATTAACATTTTCCGGGGATGTAGGCAGATACAGAGATGTTATTCTAAAATCACCTGATGAGTTTCCGCAGGCAGATTATATTTTACTGGAATCAACTTATGGTAACAGTTTACACGAACAGATAACAGGCACAAATGATCTATTACTTCAATGGATAATTAAAACATGTTTGCAGAAAAAAGGGAAACTGATTATTCCTGCATTTAGCGTTGGGCGTACACAGGAAATTTTATTTGCATTAAATCAATTGGAATCTGAAAATCGATTACCCAATCTGACATACATCGTAGATAGCCCGTTAAGCCAGGAAGCAACACAGGTAATAAAAAGCTATCCTCAGTATTTTAATACAACTATTCAAAAATTAATTGAGACTGATAATGATCCTTTCAATTTTAAAGGATTAAAATTTACTAAAACAGTTGAAGAAAGTAAACAGCTTAACTACAGCAAAGAGCCGCTGGTAATTATTTCAGCAAGCGGTATGGCAGAAGCCGGAAGGGTTAAGCACCACATCAGCAACAACATTGAGAACAGCCGCAACACAATTTTATTTACCGGTTATTGTGAGCCAAATTCTTTAGGCGGAAGATTAAAACTGCATCCAAAAGAAGTGAATATTTTTGGCGCTCCACATGAAGTAAATGCAGAGATTGCAGAGATAAGAAGTATGAGCGCTCATGGAGATTATAATGATCTTTGCCAATGGCTTGCCTGCCAGGATCCAAAACAAGTGAAGAAATTATTTTTAGTGCATGGCGAATATAAGGTACAGCAGTACTTTCAGCAAAGGCTTATCAGCAAAGGTTTTGCAGATGTTGAAATACCGGAAAGGCATTATGAAATTGGGTTGATATAAACTTTCGCAGACCTTGAAGGTTTTTGCAGACCTTGAAGGTTTCTAAAACCTTCAAGGTCTAATACAATAAATCTAACTCCGCCTTTTAAGGCGGAGAAATAATAAAAAAACGTAATGGGCTTTAGCCCTGATAATTATGTCCTTCGTAAAAGTAATGATACATGCAGTATGGGGTACAAAAAACCGTGAACCATACTTAATGAATGCTGTCAGGCAAAAAATCATTCAGCATATAAAAGACAATGCAAAGTCAAAACAAATTTATATAGACACTATCAACGGTCACAATGATCATCTACATTGTCTTTTCGGATTAAATGCAGATATGAGCATTTCAAAGGTTATGCAACTCATAAAAGGAGAATCTGCTTTTTGGGTGAATAAAGAAGAAATAATAAAGACAAAATTTGAATGGGCTGATGAATATTTTGCAGTGTCAGTAAGCGAATCAATGATTGATAAAGTAAGAGTGTATATAAATAATCAGGAAGAGCATCATAAAAAAATAACTTTTGCTCAGGAATATGAAAATTTTATTAAGCAATATAATTTCAATATTCATGGCTAAAGCCATTACTACATTTAGCTTTGTCTCCGCCATAAATGGCGGAGTTAATACAAGAATTAATAGACTGCATATGAAATATCGGGAGTATTCTTCCCCTTAAAAGGCAGAGCTAAACTAGCTTAGCCATAAAATTTATTAACTCCACCTTTTAAGGCGGAGAAACAAGGTTAATAACAAATCCGGCTTTAGCCATGAATAAATAATTTGGTTTATTCATCAATAAACGACATCTAAAATTCTCTTATGAAATATATTTTTCTTTTTTTGTTTCTTCCTCTATTTTCTTTCTCCCAGCAATTTTCAAAAGAAGAAATAGCAAAGTTTGAATTACAGGCAAAACAAGTAACGATCATTCGTGATACATGGGGGATACCCCATATTTATAGCAAAACCGATGCTGATGCAGTGTTTGGATTATTGTTTGCACAATGCGAAGATGATTTTAAAAGAGTGGAAATGAATGCGCTGGAAAATCTTGGGCGAACATCTGAAGCAACCGGTGAAAATAATTTATATGATGATCTGCAAATGCGTTTGATCTATGATTCGGTTGCTGCAATAAATGATTATAGAAAATGCCCGGCATGGTTTAAAAAATTATTGGATGCTTCTGCTGATGGAGTAAATTATTATCTGTATAAACATCCTGAAGTAAAGCCTGCTGCATTACATCGTTTTCAGCCGTGGTATGCACTCATGCGTACGAATGGAAGCATCTCTGCAACCAATACCGGCGGAGTAAGTGTGCAGGAAACTAAAAAATTTTATACAAACAATAATTCAATATCTGATAATGATGAAACATCATTTATAAGAAAATTAAATGAAGAAGATTACCAAAATATAACAGGCTCCAACGGTTTTGCAGTTGCGCCATCAAAAACAAAATCTAAAAATGCAATCCTTTATATCAACCCACATGTTACTTTTTATTTCAGAAGCGAAGTGCATATGGTGAGTGATGAAGGATTAAATGCTTACGGCGCAGTTACGTGGGGACAGTTTTTTGTTTTCCAGGGATTTAATCAGCATTGCGGCTGGATGCATACTTCAGGTATAGCAGACCTGGCTGATCTATACATGGAAAAAATTGTAAAGAAAGACAATCAATTATTTTATAAATATGACAATACTTTAAAGCCTGTAACCAGCAAACAAATTACAATCAGTTATAAAAAAAATGATCAGCTGATTCCGCAAACTTTCACTGCATACTTTACACATCATGGGCCGGTAATGGCAAGCCGAAATGGAAAATGGTTAAGCCTGAAAGAAAATAATCGTTCACTAAATGGACTGATGCAATCCTGGCTAAGAACAAAAGCAAAAAGCTTTACTGAATTTGAAAAAATAATGCAAATGCGTTCAAACACATCTGACAATACTGTTTATGCAGATGATAAAGGAAACATTGCTTACTGGCATGGAAATTTTATTCCCATAAGAGATACGAAATATAATTGGTCGCAACCGGTAGATGGAACAACATCAGCAACTGAATGGAAAGGAATTCATACTTTAAATGACATCGTACATGTTCATAATCCATCAACTGGCTGGATACAGAATTGTAACTCTACACCATTCACTGTTTCAGGAAATGCAAGCCCGAATAAAAATAAATATCCTTTGTACATGGCGCCTGACGGAGAAAATCCACGGGCTGTAAATGCCATTCGTCTTTTAAGCAATGAAAATAATTTCACATTAGATAAGATGATTGAAACAGGCTACAATACTTATCTTTCTGCATTTGATATTTTACTGCCTTCGTTATTTACAGCATACCAGGTAAAAAATGATATGGCAGATCAATCACTGAAGGAAGCTATAGAATTATTAAAAGAATGGGATAGAAAGTCTGCAACATCATCTGTTGCCACAACATTGGCTATTGAGTGGGCTACAAAACTTTCTCAAAAAATACCACCTCCGAAAACTGATGAAGAAAGAACAAATCTGATTGGGCGCCTTGAAACAATGGCAAAAAATATTACTGCAAAAGAAAAAATAAATCTTTTGGAAGATGTGCTAACAGAATTGAAAAATAATTTCGATACATGGCAAGTTAAATGGGGAGAAATAAACCGTTACCAACGTCTTACAGCGGATCTTCAGCAAAAGTTTGATGATAATAAACCAAGCTTTCCTGTTGGCATGGCATCATCAGCATGGGGATGTCTTCCTTCCTTCAGTACTGTTAAGCCATCCGGTTTAAAACATCGTTATGGAACAAGTGGTAATAGTTTTGTTGCAGCAGTTGAGTTTGGAAAAACAGTTAAAGCAAGATCAGTTGTAACAGGTGGCGAAGGAATGGATCCATCCTCAAAACATTTTCTTGATCAAACACCATTATATATCAATGGTACGTTTAAAGATGTATGGTTTTATAAAGAAGATGTTCTAAAACACGTAGAAAGAAAATATCATCCGGGAAGCCCCCTCTAAATCTCCCCCGTTAGGGGAGACTTGCTAACGCACAAAGTGCAGTATTTGCTGAATACAGGATAGAAAGTACAAGAGAGTGACACAATCCCGCATTTGCGGGGCCATGAAAAACTTCTGCCGGCAACAAAAATAAATTGCGAAAATTTGAAATACACCAAATAAGACCATCTGCAGCCATCATAAAAACCGCATCATTATTTTATCATTATCATCATTAAAATCATTGGTCAATCTTTAGCTATCTTTTTATAACTCACAACAACACCACGAATTAATGAAGAGCTGAATCCCCGATGTTCCATTTCGTTTAAACCTGCTATGGTGCAGCCTTTCGGAGTAGTTACTTTATCAATTTCCTGCTCCGGGTGATTACCTGTTTGAATAAGCAATTCAGCAGAACCTTTAATAGTTTGTGCAGCAATAATGCTTGCGGTTTTAGCATCAAAACCAATTTCAATTCCACCTTGTATATTAGCCCTGATAAAACGTAAAGCATACGCAATACCGCAAGCCCCTAATACCGTTGCGGCTTCCATTAGTTTCTCATCAATTGTAATAACCTCGCCAAGATTTTTAAAAAGCTCATTTACATATTTTACTTCCTCTTGTGATGCATTGCTGCTGCAAATACACGTCATGCTTTGCTGTATAGCGATTGCTGTGTTAGGCATAGCACGAAAAAGTGGAAGTGTTTTTTGAATGATCTCCTGCATATCATTTATCAATACACCGGTTACAACTGATATAAAAATTTTATTAGTATCAAGATCGTTTTTAATTCCATTAAGTACATCAGCAACCTGGAAAGGTTTTACTGCCAGTATTACTACATTACTTTTTCTTACAGCCTCATTGTTATTATCAGTTATTTCAATTCCTTTTTCTTTTAAAGATTGTAAAGTAGCTGTGTTACGTTTGGTAACAATAATTTCGGATGCTTTATTAAATTTGCTTTTCAATAATCCTTCGGCAATGGCAGAGCCAAGATTTCCTCCGCCGATGATGGCTATTCGCTTACTCATTTGATTATAATTTATTCAAAGGTAAGCAGATGAATTTTACTATTGTTGTGGATCAAAATCTTTCAACTCTAAAAGCACTCATATCAATAGTAGTATTTTTTCTTCCAATAATTTCAGTCACCAATTTTCCGGTGCCCGGAGCCAGCGAAACCCCCATCATTGCATGCCCACCTGCTATTACTACATTTTTAAAATTTTTTAGTCTACCAATGTATGGTAATCCATCCGGTGTAACAGGCCGTAAGCCATGCCATATTTTATCAGCAGGTGGAAGATCAATTTTTAAACCGGGATAAAAATCTTTTACAGAATCATAAATGCCTTTCATACGTTTGGGCAGTATCGTTTCATTAATACCGCTTATTTCCATTGTGCCACCGATCCGTAGCTGTTGTCCCCATGGAGTCATAGCGCATCTTCCTTCAATTAATATTGCAGGATAACGGATATTTTTTTCTACATGATCATACGTATAACTATATCCTTTGCCGGGCTGCAATAATAATTTCACACCCATCATTTTTGCAACAGCCGGCAGCCAGCTTCCTGTTGCAATAACTAATTCTTCGCATTCAAATTTTCCTTTGTTGGTAACAACTGCAGAAATTTTATCATTCTTTTTCTCAAAGCAGGTAACTGTAGTATTCAATTGAAACTGCACTCCTTTATTTCCTAAATAATTTTTTAATGCTACCATAAATTTTTCGGGATTTATGTGACAATCATCTCTAAATAGAACTGCGCCTGATACATTCAATTCAACATCCGGTTCTAATACCTGCACCTGTTCCTTATTCAAACGCTCCACTTTTAATCCAAGTTTTTCTGCATCATCTGCCAGGTGAAATTCATGATCTAAAGTTTTTTCTTCCCTGCACATCAGTAAACATCCCTTCTCTTCCATTAAAAAAGAATTTCCGATCTCATCTCTTATATCATTTATCAAATGCCTGCTTAGCTGTAAAATATTATTCAGATGCGGAGCATGTTTGGCAACTGTAGATGCATTGCTGTTCTTCCAGAAATGATAAGCCCATTGCATGAGTGGCAAGCTGAGCCTTGGTTTAATATAAAACGAGCTGCTACTGCGAAGCATATATCTAAGTCCTTCTGCAATTATTCCGGGTGAAGCCAAAGGAATAAAATGACTTGGAGAAAAATAACCCATGTTTCCGAATGAACAGCCATTAGTAATATCGCCTCTTTCGATTACAGTAACTGCATATCCTTCCTTTTGCAAATAATATGCACAGTTTAATCCGATTATACCACCTCCAATTATTGTAATATTTTTCATTATGTAATCTTCATTTATTCTTTACTCAACATCCCCGCCTGACCAGTGTCAGTCGGGCAGGATTGTCCCAATAGCTATCGGGACTCATTTATAGAGTTCCATTTTTACTCAGCATTTTTGGTAACGCAAAGAACGCTATAAATTCACTAAGAGCCGCAAAGAAAAACTTTGCGATACACTGTCTGCCGTCAGGCAGGTTTGCGTTTTTCTTTGTGTTCTTTGCGATACAAATCTAAAGATCACTCACTTGTACTTGTTTAAAACCACAGGAATTCCATCACATTTTTCAATGGCAAATTTTACAAGTGTTTCTTTTTCATCTGTAGATAATACGCTTGCTTCTCCTAAAGTTCCACCTAATACAATTCCATCCACACCTGCTTCAAGTTGCGCATAAAGATTTTTTTGAAACATTGAAAGATCCAGCTGATCATCTGCTGTGAATTTGGTAGTAAGTGCAGGAAAAATTCCCTGCCATTGAATTCCCATAATTTGTCAAAATTTTTCACAAACTACGAATAGAAATTGAATCTGAATTCTAAGAAAGACAGTTAAGTTTTAATGAACAAAAAGTAAGCTTAAAAAAGATTATTGCTTTCACTAAACTTTCACAATTCTTCCTTATCCATAGCATAATATTTGACGTATATAAAGTATAAAAAAAGGAGTAAATATGTCACGATTAAAAAGTTTTTATATACTGGTTTTAGCTGTTGGTGCTATGCTGTTAAATAGTTGCGGAACTTCTGCTCATATAGAAAAAGATCCGGCAATAAATCTTGCAAATTATAGAACTTATTCATGGACTGAAAAAGATAATAACATTACAAAGAAAAAAAGTCATCTGAATGACATGGCAGAGCAAAACGTTAAAAGCGCAGTGAATGCAGAATTACAAAAGCATGGATGGAGAGAGGTAACATCTGATCCTGATGTTTTACTAAGTTATGATCTTGTTATAGAGAGAAGCGTATCACAACAAAGAGATCCTGTATATTCACAACCTTATACCAGGACTTACTTTAATCCTTATACCAGAAGGTTTGGAACAATTTATTATCCTTCTCAATTTTGGGGATACGATACTTATGATATTCCTGTAAAAGAAGGAACTGTAATGATTTCCATGATAGATCCTAAAATGGATAAAACAATTTGGCAGGGATGGGCAACCAAACAATTAAACAGTAATCGTATTACTGCTGAGGATGTACAAAAAAATGTAAAATCGATCTTTAAAAAGTTTGATACAGCTAACAAATAACCAGCACAACAACAAATGTTAATCCCGCCAGTTGGCGGGACTTTTTTTATGCAACCTTTTAGTACCACGTACGGGACTCGAACCCGTGATTCCTCCGTGAAAGGGAGGCGTCTTAACCTCTTGACCAACGCGGCATTTATTTTAAGAGGACGGCAAAGATAATTGTTTTTGTATGAATTTTTTGCCTGCAGATGTTTTAAGATATTTCTCTCTTATTCTTCCCTCAGTAAAATTTAAAGCCTGTTCGGTATAAATAACTCTCCACGGCTTATAGGCAGATGTAAATTTTGATCTTCCGGCATTATGTTCTTTCAAACGGTTTTTCAAATCTTCAGTCATGCCAACATAAAGTTTTTTAGCAACCATGCTTTCCAAAACATATATAGTAACCATAAAAAATAAAAAATTACCCATACTCCACGTATGGGACTCGAACCCGTGATTCCCTGCCTGACTGCGTCACGCAGGCAGGCTCCGTGAAAGGGAGGCGTCTTAACCTCTTGACCAACGCGGCATTTATTTTAAGAGGACGGCAAAGATACTCTCAGGCATTTTCGCTGCCAAATTTTTTATGTTATAAACATGCTTATTCATTTATTGTGCATGATTGTATTATTTTTGAGCATTCTCCCTGCCTGTTCGGTCAGGCGGGCATTTCAATTATTTCACAATCAATTTGCAGTATGTCAGTATTAGTTAATAAAAATTCCAAAATTTTAGTGCAGGGTTTTACAGGAACCGAAGGCACTTTTCATGCAACTCAAATGATTGAATATGGAACTGATGTAGTTGGCGGTGTTACACCAAACAAAGGCGGCACAACCCATTTAAATAAACCTGTGTTTAATACTGTTGCAGATGCTGTAAAAAATACAGGCGCTGATGTAAGCATCATATTTGTTCCGCCGGCATTTGCAGCCGATGCAATTATGGAAGCAGCAGATGCAGGAATTGCTTTGGTGGTTTGTATCACAGAAGGTATCCCTGTTCAGGATATGATAAAAGTGAAAAATTTTTTGGCAGATAAACAAACAAGATTGATAGGACCTAATTGCCCCGGAGTTATTACCGCTGATGAATGCAAGGTGGGTATTATGCCGGGCTTTATTTTTAAAAAAGGAAGAATAGGAATTGTTTCAAAATCAGGAACATTAACGTATGAAGCTGCTGACCAGGTAGCAAAAGCAGGACTGGGAATATCAACTGCCATTGGCATTGGAGGCGATCCTATAATCGGCACAACTACTAAAGAAGCTGTTGAATTATTTATGAATGATCCTGATACAGATGGTATTGTAATGATCGGCGAAATCGGCGGGGGAATGGAAGCAGAAGCTGCCCGATGGATAAAAGAATATGATTATGTTGCTGAATCTCTTGGTAAAAATAAAAAACCAGTGATTGGTTTTATTGCAGGACAAACAGCACCTCCCGGTCGCCGTATGGGTCATGCAGGCGCAATTGTTGGCGGTGCTGATGATACCGCAGCTGCTAAAATGAAAATATTAAATGAATGCGGAATTCATGTAGTGGCAAGCCCTGCTGATATTGGTAAAACAATGGCTGAGGTAATGAGGAAATAAAAAAAACTCTTCGTGATTGAAGAGCTTTTATCTTATCTAAGTATTTATTAATAGCGATTTCCTCTTATATATCTGTCTAACTCATTTCTGCTGCTTTGGCTGCTGAATAAATTCTATAGCTGTGCAAAATTTGCAGGATCAGCAACCACTCGGTATAACAATTCAGCTAACTCCAATCTGTTACTTTCTGAATTTATTAATTGCAGAAGCTGACTTAGGTTGAAAACTAAGTTGCTGTAGTATTAAATCCATTTCTTTCTGCAGTAACTTTTGCGGACTGAAACCATTTATCACATATGGTTTGCAATATTTGGCCAAATTGATAATCTGCCATTGTTATAACCACCATTATTATAACTGCGATCTCTTTCAACACTTGTTTTAAATTTTTAATATTACAATGAGAAAAAATAATGTCAATAACTGATTTAGGTTGATAAAAATGTATGGTTATGTCATAAAGATTTATCACTTTTATCTTCTAAAACCAACAACATGATAATCGTAGTAAATCACAAAATCAATAACCCCGAAAGCTTTTGGGCATCCGCTCAAAAAAGTTTACCGGAATTGCCTGTAGATGGTGTAAAAAGAATTATACAGGTAATGCCAAACGCTGATAATACAGCAGCTACCTGTGTTTGGGAAGCTGACAGCAAAGAAGCATTGGATAAATATTTAAGAAGTAAAGTTGGAGACTGGAGCACAGAAACATACCAGGAAGTAAATACTGCCGCGGCTATGGGGCTTTCTGTTTAGTGCCTTATTATAATAAAGTATGTTAAACCCATCTTATAAAAATAAGGATGGGTTTTTAATTTGTATGCAATTACAACTATTTTGCATCATAAGCAATCAATTAAGCAGCAGCATCGCTAACGTTTCTTGTCTTTATTTAAACAGGTATTATGAATTATAAAAAATACAGTCTTCTCTTTGCCTTTATTCTTCTCTTTTCTTTTCTGCAAACAAATTTATTTGCACAGGCAAATGATTATACTAAACAATGGAAACAGGTTGATGAACTCATAAAGAAAGGTCTTACAAAATCTGCATTGGAAGAGACAGTAAAAATTTATGAAACAGTTAAAAAAGATAATAATGATCCTCAAATAATTAAAGCCTTACTCTTCCGGGTTACATTGAGCAGAAACCTGCAGGAAGATGCAAACGTAAAAAGCATTGCACTCGTTGAAAAAGAAATACAATCATCCAAACAACCTGCAAGATCCATACTGAACAGCATCCTGGCAGAAATGTATTGGAACTTTTTACAACAGAACAGGTACAAACTTTATAACAGAACCAAAACAATTGATTTTAAAAAAGATGATATCCTGACATGGGGGATAGATGATCTGCATAAAAAAATTGGTGAGCTTTATCTTACGTCTATTAAAGAAGAAAAACTTCTGCAACAAACAAAGCTTGAACCTCTTGATGCGATTATTATTAAAGGAAATGTGCGGTACCTGCGCCCCACATTATACGATCTGTTAGCTCATCGGGCATTGGATTATTTTAAAAATGATGAACGTGATATAAGCCGTCCTGTTTATGCTTTTGAAATTAAAGATGAAAAAGCTTTAGCTCCTGCCACTGTATTTTCTGCCCACAAATTCATAAATAAAGATTCTTCTTCTCTTCATTACTATGCATTACTCATTTATCAAAAGCCTTAAATTTTCATGCTGCTGATGCAAAGCCTGACGCATTGATAGATGCTGATATTGAACGCCTGAATTTTGTGAAGCAATATGGTGTGATGAATAATAAAGATGAACTGTACATAAGGGCTTTGGAAAATATTGTTGCTGCTTACCCCAATAATCCTGCTACTGCGCAGGCAAGTTTTTTTCTTACACAGGAAATTTATAATACCGCATTAACAGAAGATAAAAAGTCTGAAAAGAAATATACAGTTAAGTACGCAAAAGAATTATTAGAAAATATTTTTAGAAAATTCCCTGAGAGCGAAGGAGGCATCAATGCAAAAAATTTATTGAAACAAATTTTGCATAAAGAATTAAACCTAACCTCTGAAAAAGTAAATGTACCCGATGAGCCTTTTAGAACATTGGTTAATTACAAAAATATTTCTGCAGTAAATTTTAGAATAATTGAAATGACTCCTGAATTTAAAAAACTAATAGAAACAAATTCTGACAATGATGAATTATGGAAGAAATTAACTGCTCAAAAAAATATCAGAAGCTGGAAACAACCATTACCTGCAACAGATGATTATCTCAATCATTCAGCAGAAATAAAAGTGGATGCTTTACCTGTTGGTCAATATGCTTTGCTGGCAAGTGTTTCAGAAGATTTTAATCTGAATAAAACCCCACTATCAGCACAGTATTTTTATGTCTCTAATATCAGCTATATAAATAATGGAACCGAATATTTTGTATTGGACCGCACTAACGGAAAACCTTTAGCCGGCGCTAAAGTACAGGTGTGGAATCAGCGATACGATTATAATACAAGAAAAAATATATTTGAGAAACTGGAACTTTTAACTGCAGATAAAAATGGATATATCAAAATAGCTGAAACTAAAAAGAATGAACAAC
>JADGPX010000310.1 GCA_017882215.1 Chitinophagaceae bacterium
AGCAAAATTCTATTAAGAATATTAAAGAGGAATTTTAAGTAGTGAGAAACTTTGCCAATCGCTGAAGTAAGTCTTTATGTAATTGGAAAGGTATTTTTCGCCCTCGTTGGTCTTCCCAAGCAGAGCCGTTGTTTGGTCTTGTGACCAACAACCGAAGCCAGGCAACAGCAAAGCCCTTCCTAAGTATAAGTGATTGTGATGGGTTAAAGAATTTCTGTTTCAGGAAACGTTCTTTAGAATAAATTTACTTTCTCTTGTTTGCCACTACAAGCACTATGCCTGCTAAAGTAATAAAGCCCCCGGCATAAGTTGGCCAGCCTACCCATTTGTTTTCAGTTTTATTTATTTCAATCGGACCTACATCAACCAGTGTCTTTTTTACCGGTACTGTAAATCCTCTCACAAGTATCATCACAATTCCAAGAACTATCAATATCCATCCTGCCGTTTTCATAATTTTTATTTTTAATTTATGTTACAATATAAATAAAAAAGAATCAAATCCTTGCCGTTGTTGGTCTTGTTACCAACAACGGCTCGAGACCAACGATTCGGGAAACCAACAACGGCTTCGGGGAACATATTTCTTAAAACTTTTAATTAAATAAAACAACTTTAAAACCTGCGGCATGTAAAAAATCTTCTAACACAGCTTTTGCTTTAGTGTCTGCTTTATCAATAATGTTTTTATTAAAAGCATCTGCTGTTATTTTTGCCCTGGCTTTTATCTTCACTGCTGTTACAGCTTCCTGGTTCCAGTTTCCTTTCTCTTCAAATGTTTCATAATCTGCGGGATTAATAATTACATCAAGTATTGTTGTTGGTGGCAATTGCATCCATACAGTATCTTTTGAAACTTTTACATTTTTATCAGTTAGCAATTTCAGATCAATACCTGCCAACACTCTGCCTCGTGCAATAATTACCAATTGATCATCAGTAACAGGTAATTGCGGAAAATGATGTTTAATGGTTGAATCTACTACCACTTCATCATAAAAGGTTGCGGTTATTACCTGCCCCAGTGAGCGTATGTCCTTTATTAAAATCGGGGTGTCATCAATAGTAACCGGTTTGGAAGAGAAGATATTCCATGATGGCAGCCAATCCATTTTTTTCAGGATCAAAATTCCTATAAGGATCAGGATAATCGTTACCCAACAGCCGGGGCTTATCTCTCTACTTCTTCTCATTTACATTTTTTGATTGTTGATTGCCTGTATAACTAATGGTTATATTTTGGTAACCCAGCCTTACCAAAAGATTATTTACAAACAACGATGTATTTATTTTAGCCTGTTGTAAAATGCCTAAGGAATCAATGCTGTTTCTTATTTGCGTTTCTGCCTGCGCTGCAAGCTGGTCCCGTTCGGCAGTTTTAAAAGGATCTCTGAATAAACTTATATCCTGGAACTCAACTTTTATTGTTTCTGCCGGTATGCTAAGGCTTATTACCTTGGGCGGTGGTAATTGCAACGTAATATCTTTATCGTTAATGGTAAAATCTTTTTTAGTGATGCTGCTCATATCCACGCCTGCTTTAATATGCGCTTCACAGCTCATCAATATTTTCCGCTCACCTATTTTAAACCATGTTTTATTATCATTGGCTTTAATAATTTTTGTAACGGTATATTCAACAGTTGCCAGGTCGCTCATTTCTCTTAATGAAAATAATATCTCTTTTTGTGCATCTTGTCTTTTACTGCAACCGGGAGCAAATAATAATATCAGCAGAATTTTTTTTACCATTAGTATTCAAAGTTCGGTTTTCAAAGTTATCTCTCTTATTTATTCGGGGTACGGTTTTAGCTACTCTATCCCAAATAAAAATTATGTCTCTTCGCCCTCGTTGGTCTTCCCCCGCAGAGCCGTTGTTTGGTCTTGTGACCAACAACCGAAGCCAGGCAACTGCAAAGCCATTCCCAAAGTTTTGTATTTTCATTTATGCCTTCAATAAATTTTGAGCACCATACTCAATTTTTTACATCAACAATATTAATGATAAAAGTTTTTTGTAAATTTAATGTATGAGTAATACAGCCATAAGGAATAAATTATACGATTATATCCGTGTAGCAGATGATAAAAAGCTGAATGCCATTTATAACTTATTGGAAAATGAGATAGAGCAAACCAATGAATGGTGGAAAGACAAACAATTTACCCAAGAACTCGACAGCCGCCAACAGGCATTGGAAAATGGTTCAGATAAAGGGGTTAGCGTTGAACAACTGGAACAATCCGTAAGCAAGCTCCGCCTGAAAAAGTATGGCAAATAATACTAACTTCATCAGCATACTATCCACACGGGCACAAAAGGAAATAATGGAGGCTTGGGAATGGTACGAAGAAAGACAACAAAGTTTGGGCGATCGTTTTGTAAAAGAAGTTATCGATAAAATCCGCCTCATTGAACAAAATCCTGAAAGATATCCAACCCGCTATAAATTTTACAAGGAAACACCTGTTACTATTTTTCCATTTCTTATTATTTACAGGATAAATAGCAAAAAGAAATCTGTTCGGATTGTTTCAGTATTTCATACTTCTTTAAATCCCAAAAAGAAATTTAAATAGTCTTCAGTAATTTGTTTATTCTATAAAGACTTTCCAGAAATAAACCTGAACATTCATTAAATTATTTTTAAAAGAAAAAATCACCCAATGCAAAACGCTGAAGAAGTGCATGTAACAGGCACCGGCACTTCGCAGGAACAGTTAATGCATTAAGGCAGAAACACCGCAGTTTAAAAATACCATTACACAGGAAAGCACCTCAAATAAAATGAGTGATGAAAATCTTGCGCTGTACATTGCAGCAAAATTCTATTAAGAATATTAAAGAGGAATTTTAAGTAGTGAGAAACTTTGCCAATCGCTGAAGTAAGTCTTTATGTAATTGGAAAGG
>JADGPX010000311.1 GCA_017882215.1 Chitinophagaceae bacterium
TTTCTTTGCATCCATCATAACCTGCACACATCAATGCAACAGCAGAAAGCAAACCGCCATTACCGGGAAGGTATAAACGCAAACGATCATCCTGGTAATTATGACCATTTACTAAGTATGTATTTGTTTGCACATTCATCATCAAAGCATCAATAGCTTTTCCCGGCATGCCAAGCCTGGTTGCCGCCATAGCAACCATCGGGAAATCCCAGCCCCACGTGTCTTTCCATGTCCAGTTATTCCATATCCAATTGAAAGTATTTTTCATAATGTTTTTATCCACCTGGCCGGTTGAAGGCATCACGCCAAACGCAGCCAGCACCGAAGGATGATCAGTTCTGTATTCTGGATTTGTATAACTATCCGTAGCACTTTCAGTTGGCAAATACATATTATTCTGAATGGGTAATGCAGAAAGTTTTTTTAATACTTCATCCCATTTTTTATTACGTGGCATCTTTAAACGTTCACGCCATTGCTGTGCAATATTCAATGCCCAATTCCAATAAACCAATTCGTATGTTGGGTTAAAAGTTTCTTCTGCTTTAAATCTTTCCTGTGCCGGAATTACTCCTTTGCCTAAAATATACCTGTCTTTTTCTTTTTCATAAAATGGATAAGAAGCCATAAAATCTGCAGTGGCAAATACAAGGTCTTTAAACTTATTAAGTGTTGAAATATCCTTTCCATCACGATAAAGACTTTCAGCAAAGTAAATAAGATGTGGCTGTTGCCAGATGAGAAATGCGCCGATGGATGACGGCGCTTCATCTCCATTATTATCCGTCATTTTTTGCCAGCGTATTCCTTCAAAGCCTTGTCTCTTTGCAATTGCTCTTGCTTTATCAGCAGCTTTAAAATACCAATCCATATTTTTCTCCAGCAAATTTTTATGACCCCAAAAAGAATAATGACCAAGATGCCAGTAAGGCATTTCCAAATGTGGTTTGCCAAACCAGCTATTATAAGTTAAACCCGTTTCCTGTGGCGGATTTGAGCCTGTCTCCTGGATCTTTATAAGATATTGAGAAAGGATAATTCTTCTTTCTAATTCAAAAGCTCTTTGGTCTGTACTGCCGGAAAAATCAACTGCTGCGCCTTTACTCCAAAATTTTTTCCATGCGTTTGAGTTATTAATTTTTGTTGATGCAAAAGATGGTAAAGGCAAATTATTTTTTACTGGTGAAAAGCGACAATTAATTTCAAAAAAAGTTGTATTACCAGCGGGAGAGATCACAAAATAATGTTGATTTTTTTTATTGATACTTGCCTTGCTAAAATTCAGATCAACAAAATATTTTGTTGTGTCGAGTTGATGAATGAAAGAAGCATGTGTGTCATTATTGTTTTGAATGGAAGAAATATGCCTCTCATCTTTTGTGTAATTTGTTCCAACATCTGTCCACTCTCCTGTAGGATATGGAAAGCGAATATAAATTTTCAATCGTCCTTCTTTTATCAAAGCAGATTGAACTTTCACTGAAATAACATCTTCATCCTGGTGACAAAAAGTACTTACATCAATCGCAATTCCTTCTACAGTAAAATGACTTTTAATTTCACCCGTCCACATATCCAATTGCTGATCTATATTTTTAATATCAGAAGGAGAAACTTGTGAGCCATCTTTTTTTATTATTTCAAAACCAACATTCCCCAGTTGCAGGCGATGCGGATTTTGACGAAACCAATTTGCAGCAGCTTTGTTTCTGTCAGGCGTGTTCCATTGAACTGTATAACCAATATCACGGCCATTAAGATGGTAGGTTTTTATAGCTTCTTCTCTTTTGTAACCACTTGTATCAATAAAGCTATGCCATCCCCATTCTGATTCTGTTCCTAAAGAAATTCCTTTTTCATATTTTTTTGGAAACGTTTGTAACCCTGTGGCATCAACTGTAAAAGCGAATTTTCCATTGCCAACAGATAATGAAGAAAGAGAATCAATTTCAGAAATTTTTACAGTATGCCTTTGCACAAGTTGTTGCCTGTTAATTTTTGTTTGAGCAGCAAGGCTGTTTAAAAGCATCAGGCAAATACAAGCAATAATTATTTGTTTGATGTTAAAAGGAGTTTAGGGTTGTAAAGAAAGTGAACGAATATCAACGAATACACATTGTAACTTTATTTAGTAACCTTATCGTAAATCAATTTGGTAGTGTTGGTACCGCGGCTTGATGTTGATGTGGACTCTATTGAAAGCGTTTTACCATCATCCATTAGTGTCCATATCTCTGTTGTTTTTATTTCCATGCTCTCTCCATTCCTGTCGAAAACAATGGTTGATTTAACGGTGAGGGTTTTACCATCGTCAGACCATTTAGCTTTAGATTTTTTCTTGTTATTTCCGAAAACTGTGCTTTCCGATTCTTTATCATCGAAGGTTAATTTTTCATTAGTGATCATCTCTTCTCCGGCCTGATTTGTTGAAGCCCGCTGGATTGCAATGCTTTCTACATTTCCTTCTATTTTCAATTTTTTTGCAGTCCGTCCTCCGAACTGGCCTAAGGTACTTTTTGATTCGTTCAATTTCCATTCGCCTGAGAAATCTGCATTAGCAAAAACAATTGCTGCGCTGCTTGCTATAACAGTAAAGGCGAATACTGATAAAATAAGCGCTTTCTTCCCGATGATTTTCCTGGTGATAATTTGATTGATGTTCATTTTTGTTTGTTTTAAAGATTGATTAATGATTTTATATATCCAGCTTTCGAAAGCTTGTTTTAATTCAAATAACATAAACGCTTGTATCGCTCCTCAAAATTACTGCAGATAAATCCCGATACCTAATCGGGACGATTTTCTTGTGCCCACATTTTTTGTCCAGCTCATGTTTGAAGATGATTGCCCAAAAGAACATATAGAATAAAAGAAAACAATAATGAGGATGAAACGCA
>JADGPX010000078.1 GCA_017882215.1 Chitinophagaceae bacterium
AATTTAAAAGATTACTACACAAACTGGGCAAGCCAACAATTTGGAAATACTTATGCAAAAGAAATTGGAGAGATCATTAAAAAATATTCCCAGTACAATGCAAGAAAAAAACCAGAATTATTATCACCTGAAACATACAGCCTGGCTAATTATAATGAAGCAGATAATGTTGTAAACGATTATAATAAATTGGTTGTAGAAGCAGAAAAAATAAATCAGCAATTACCTGCTGAATATAAAGATGCATTTTTTGAATTGGTACTTCACCCTGTAAAAGCCTCTGCTAATTTAAATGAGTTGTATGTAACTGTTGCAAAGAACAGGTTGTTCTACTCACAAAGAGCGGCTGCGGCAAATAAGCTTGCTGATAGAGCGAAACAACTTTATTTAAACGATTCACTAATTTCTTCGCAATACAATCACACTATTGCAAATGGCAAGTGGAACCACATGATGGATCAAACACATATTGGTTACACGTACTGGCAGCAGCCACCCATAAACAAAATACCTGAAGTGAAATATGTACCGAAAGACTCGATAATTGAACAAGGAATAAAAGTTGATGTAAGAAATATAACTGCAGAAAACCTTATACCAAAAAGTTTAAAAGGAAATATTTTTTATGAGAAGGATGGTTATGTTTCCATACAAGCAGAACATTTTACCAAAGCAATTAATACATCAAACATTCACTGGAAAGTTATTCCCGATATTGGAAGAGATGGTTCCGGCATCACTACATTTCCTGTAACAGCATCTGCGCAAATTCCTAATACAAACAGTCCACATGTTGAGTATGATCTGTTTGTTTATGATAGCGGAAAAGCAACTATTAATGCTTACTTTTCTCCCACATTGAATTTTCATAATGATGAGGGCTTGAAGTATGCTGTTTCTATTGATGATGAGCTGCCGCAAATTATCTCCATCAATAAAGAAGATAATAACGTAAGAACGTGGGAAGGATGGGTAGCCAATAATATTATTATCAAAACAACAAATCATACAATAACAAAACAAGGAAAGCATATTTTGAAATATTGGGTGGTAAGTTCGGCTGTAGTATTGCAGAAATTAGTTGTAGATTTTGGCGGCATGAAGACAAGTTATTTTGGGCCACCGGAAACATTGAAGAAATAAATGATTGAATAAATACTATGATGAAAAAAATAATTTCAACAATACTATCGCTTGCTCTCTTTTGGATGCAGGCTGGTGCCCAATTGCAAAGTGTAACTATACCTAACACACAGGTGCAGACAATTACTTCTTCCATTGTGGCAGAACAGGAATATCAACTCTTCATTAGTTTACCAGCGGGTTACCAGGATGCAACTAAAAAATTTCCTGTGCTTTATGTTCTCGATGGGCAATGGGATTTTACATTGGCATACTCCATTTTTGGTGAGCAATATTTTGATGGATTTATTCCAGGCATTATCGTTGTTGGTATTACATGGGGCGGAAAGAATCCTAATCCTGACAGCCTGCGGACAAGAGATTTTACTCCAACAAATGTTAAGTATACACCTCAATCTGGCGGCGCTCCAAAATTTCTTTCTTTTATAAAAAATGAACTGGTTCCTTTTATTGATTCAAAATATCATACTGCAAAAGATGAACGTATATTGATGGGAAGTTCATTAGGTGGGCTGTTTACTTTATATGCTCTTTTTAATGAAACTAAACTATTCAACCGCTATGTACTTACAAGTCCTGCTGCAGGTTGGGATAATGAAGTTATCTACACGTATGAAAAAAATTATTTTGAAAAAAACAAACAGTTGCCGGCAAAGCTTTCTATGGCTATCGGTGGATTGGAACCCGGAGTAAATGATTTCAATAAACTGGTTGCGCATCTGCAATCAAGGAACTATGAAGGATTTCAAATGGATACAAGAATATTGGAAAATACGGGACATTCCGGAGGTAAGGCAGAAGGTTATACAAGAGGTTTGCAGGCCGTGTTTGCTAAACCTTCTCTAACCATAACGCCGGAAACATTAAAACAATATGCAGGAACATACACGACTGCTTCAGGAAATAAAATTGAAATAGCTGTTGCCACAGATCATCTTATTTTAAAATTTCCCGGCGGTGGAAGCAGGACATTAAACACTGAAACAGAAACAAATTTTTATGTATCCGGAGAATTTTTCTTTGTTGATTTTAAAAAAGATGAGAAAGGCGGGATTACAGGTTTCTGGTTAAAACAATTTTCTGGAGAACAGTTTTTGAAAAAGATTAATTGACACTATTACCTGATGCAAAATAAATTTAAATATTCTGTTTTTTTAATGGTGATCATTCTATTGCAAACTTGTATTTTATATGGCCAATCATCCGATCTGAAAAAGTGGCCAAAAGGTTTTTCTCCAGAGGAAGTAGGAACAAAAGTTGCCGGGCATTTTCTTGCAACACCGCATCCGGCTTATTCTGCCGACAGCAAACCTCATATTCCTTACTTTGAAGTATGTACCTGGTATGGCGCATTAACCTTTGCCAAAGAAAGCAGGGATAAAAAATTAGCGGATGATCTTGCTCTTCGCTTCCAGCCATTATTTGATAAAGACTCTACCTTGCTGCCTGTTCCCGATCATGTGGATTATAGTGTGTTCGGTACTGTTCCTTTAGAATTATTTATGCAAACAAAAGATCAAAAATATTTTGATTTGGGAAAACATTATGCAGACAAGCAATGGGATGCACCCGAAGGGCCACGGGTAATACCGGAATCATTTACGTTTTATAACAAGGGACTAACCTGGCAAACACGATTGTGGATTGATGATATGTATATGATAACAATGGTGCAGGCACAGGCTTACCGTGCCACCGGCGACAGAAAATATATTGATCGTGCTGCAAAAGAAATGATTGTTTATTTAGACAGCCTGCAAAAACCAAACGGTCTTTTTTATCATGCTCCCGATGCTCCTTTCTTTTGGGGCAGAGGAAATGGTTGGATGGCAGCGGGTATGACTGAATTACTTCGGACATTACCAAAGGACAATACAGATCGTCCACGTATTATAGATGCTTATAAAAAAATGATGGCTTCCTTATTATCTTATCAAATGAAAACAGGAATGTGGCGGCAGCTTATTGATGATGCGGAAGCGTGGCCTGAAACATCAGGCACAGGTATGTTCACCTTTGCAATGATAACAGGTGTAAAAAATGGATGGCTTGATAAAAAAATATATGGAGAGGCTGCCCGCAAGGGATGGCTTGCTTTGACATCTTATATAAATGAAAATGCTGAAATTACGGATGTGTGTGAAGGAACAGGAAAGAAAAACGACCGGCAGTATTATTTGGATCGTAAACGGCTGACCGGCGATATGCATGGACAGGCGCCGGTTTTATGGTGTGCCACTGCATTGCTGCGCAAATAATAGTAATGAGGCGAATGTATTTATAGAAGATGCCAAATGATATGCAGATGAACTGAGCCTGCCTACCGAACAGGCAGGCGTAGCAAGGGACGATGCCCGCCCATACCGAACGTTGGTATCCAATAGTAAAACTAAAATACGGTACGTTCGGGCGGGCCATAAATCCCGATAGCTATCAGGGACTAAAGCCGGATAAAATTAAACCGGATATTTATTCGGGAGCAAGTGTTTCAGGCAATGAAATCAAACTTAAGATACCGGCATTTCCGGTAGTGGTGCTGGAGTTGAAATAATAAAATAAGCTTTTAAAAAATTTTAAATTGTCTGACGGTCTCCGTCTGACAATGTTTTTAAAAGAAACGAAATTTTAAGATTGATTATTCTAACAACTTTATAAAAATTACATCAATGTCATACAAAAAAATCTATCAGTATAAAAAGGTATTTACTCTATTATGTTTTTTCTTTTCAGGTTTTTGTTTTGCTCAGGATCAAACAAACAAATATCCTTTTCAAAATACAAACCTAAGTTTTGAACAACGTGTAAATGATCTCGTACCCCGTTTAACGCTTGAAGAGAAAGTGGCGCAGATGTTGAATTCTGCCCCTTCCATCACAAGATTAGAAATTCCTGCTTACGATTGGTGGAGCGAAATTTTACATGGTGTTGCACGCACTTCGTTTAAGGTTACAGTATATCCCCAGGCAATTGCCATGGCGGCAACTTTTGATACAAATTCATTGCGTGTTATGGCAGATTATTCGGCCATGGAAGGCAGGGCAATTTTTAATGAAAGTAATCGCATGGGTAAAGCCGGACAACGATATGTTGGATTGACTTACTGGACTCCGAACATAAATATTTTCAGAGATCCCCGCTGGGGAAGAGGACAGGAAACTTATGGTGAAGATCCTTTTTTAACCGGCACATTAGGAAAGGCTTTCGTGCATGGACTGCAAGGCGATGACCCAAAATATTTGAAAGCTGCAGCCTGCGCAAAACATTACGCAGTGCATAGCGGCCCCGAACCTTTACGGCATGTATTTAATGTATCACCCAGCGATTATGATTTGTGGAACACTTACCTGCCTGCATTTAAGGAACTTGTAGTGAATGCAAAAGTTGCAGGTGTAATGTGTGCATACAATGCTTTTAAAACACAGCCCTGTTGCGGAAGTGATCAGTTAATGATTGACATCTTGCGTAACCAATGGAAGTTTACAGGATACGTAACATCAGACTGCTGGGCTATTGACGATTTTTTTAAGAATCATAAAACGCATAAAAATGCAACCGACGCTTCTGTTGATGCGGTGTTTCATGGAACTGATGTGGAATGCGGCACTGATGCTTATAAATCTTTAGTGCAGGCAGTAAAGCAAGGAAAGATCTCAGAAAAACAAATTGATATATCAGTAAAAAGATTGTTCATGATACGTTTTCGTTTGGGAATGTTCGATCCTTCTTCAATGGTTAAATATGCGCAAACTCCTGCATCAGTTTTAGAAAGTGCAGAACACAAAGCGCATTCACTTAAGATGGCACGACAGTCAATTGTTTTGTTGAAGAATGCCCGCCTGCCGGGGCAGGAAAACAACACTTTGCCTTTATCAAAAAAAATAAAAAAGATAGTAGTACTTGGTCCAAATGCTGATAATGCAATTTCGGTTTTAGGAAATTACAATGGCACTCCTTCACAAATTGTTACAGCATTGCAGGGAATTAAAGATAAAGTCGGCAACAATGTGGAAGTTATGTACGAGAAGGCTATCAATTTTACCAATGATACTTTGCCTGTGTATAATGATGTAAGTGATCAATATTTTTATGAAGGTAAAAAAGGTTTTAAGGCAGAATACTTTAATAACAAAGAGTTGAATGGCACACCATTATTCATTCGCACCGAGAGCAATATTGATAATAGCTGGAAGGATGGAGATATGGTTGCTGATAATCTTAAATCTCATAATTTCTCAGCCCGGTACACAACAAACTTTACTGCCAGATATGATGGCAATATTAATTTTGAAGTGGAAGCAGATGATGGATATAAATTCATTGTAAACGATAAAACACAAATTGATGAATGGGCACGAAACCGCTGGGGAGCAAGGATCTATACACTGCAAACAAAAAAAGACAGTGTTTATAAACTTGTTGTAGAGTACTGGCAGGGAGAAGGTAAATCCAATGTAAGATTGAGAGCAGGAAATTTTCAAAAGACAGATTTCAATGCTCTTGTCAATCGTGTTAAAGATGCAGACGCAATTATTTTTGTAGGCGGTATTTCACCACAACTGGAAGGTGAGGAAATGAAAGTTGATTTTCCCGGTTTTAATGGAGGTGACCGTACTTCCATTTTATTGCCTGCTGTTCAAACCAAATTAATGAAAGTTTTACAATCAACCGGTAAACCTGTTGTGTTTGTAATGATGACGGGGAGTGCGTTAGCAATTCCATGGGAGAATGAAAATATTCCTGCAATTGTGAATGCATGGTATGGCGGACAATCAGCAGGCACTGCACTTGCTGATGTTTTGTTCGGCGATTATAATCCTGCAGGTCGCTTGCCTGTAACTTTTTATAAGAGCGATAATGATCTTCCTTCTTTCCAGGATTACTCAATGGCTAACCGGACATATCGTTATTTTAAAGGAGAACCTTTGTATAGGTTTGGTTATGGATTGAGTTATACTTCTTTCATGTACGATCAACTCAAAATGCCTGCCACTGCCCACTCTGCTAAAAATGTACCGGTAAGTGTAAGAGTTACAAATACCGGGAAAATGGATGGAGAAGAAGTAGTTGAGTTGTATGTATCCAATCAAAATAAAACAATTAAAGAACCCATAAGGGCATTAAAAGGTTTCAAAAGAATATTTTTAAAAGCAGGAGAAAGTAAGATCGTAAAGTTTGAATTAACACGGCAGGATCTATCAATAATTGACGATGCAGGCAATGCAAAAATTCTTCAGGGAAAAATATTGATTAGTGTTGGTGGTTGTCAGCCTGATGAAAAAAGTAATGCGGCTAAAAAAACAATACAGGGATTTTTGAATTAGTTTTATAAAAAGTTTTTATAAATATGAAATACCGCTCATTTAAAGGAACAGATATTTCCGAAGTTGGATTAGGTACGTGGCAACTGGGAAGCGCTGATTGGGGCAACGTTTCAGACGAAGATGCATTCAATATTTTAAATGCATTTACTGAGGACGGCGGAAATTTTATTGACACTGCAGATGTATATGGAATGGGAAATAGTGAAAAAGCAATTGGCAGGTTTTTAAAAACAGAGCCAAAAGAAATTTATGTTGCCTCCAAACTCGGAAGAAGAAGTGATGGCAAATTTGGCTGGCCACAAAACTTTTCATACCTGGCAATGCATAAACAGGTTGTAAGCACCTTAAGAAATCTTGATGTTTCAGAATTGTTTTTAGAACAGCTTCATTGCATTCCTATCCAGGAATTAAAAAATGGTGAAGTGTTTGATCATTTAAGAAAACTACAGGATGAAAAATTAATAAGGCATTGGGGTGTAAGTGTTGAAACAAGTGAAGAAGCATTGATCTGTTTGGAACAGGAAGGCATTGCTTCGTTACAAATTATTTTTAACCTTTTTCGGCAACATGTGGCTGATGAAATTTTTGCAAAAGCGAGAGAAAAAGATGTAGCTATTATTGTTCGTGTACCATTAGCAAGCGGATTACTCACAGGAAAATTTAATGAACAAACAACTTTTTCTTCTAACGATCACCGGAATTATAATGCAAACGGGGGATCCTTTAATGCAGGTGAAACCTTTGCCGGTATTGAGTTTAACAAGGGGATTGAGTTCTCTCATGAAATAGCAAAATTATTACCGGATGAAAGAATGGCTCAATGGTCTATCCGCTGGATATTGGATCATCCGGAAGTAACAACAGTTATTCCCGGGGCTTCAAAAGTTTCACAGGTTGAAAGTAATGTTGAATCTTCTGACCTCCCAACCCTTTCAAATGATATCCATACAAAACTGCGTGAGTTGTATGATGAAAAAATAAAACCTGTAATTCGCGGACACTATTAATATTTTTTTGTGGATGAAATTTTCTATGTGTAATCTATGTTCCTACATGATTTTATCTGATGAAAATCTACACATAAACAATCAATGATTCTAAAATTTAAAAGAGAACATAAATTTTTCTAAATGAAAAAATTTTTCTTTGCACTGCTACTGCTTTTTACTTTCAGTGTTTATGGTCAACATAAAGGCCAATACAATAATCCAATCCTTGCAGGCTTTTATCCTGATCCCAGTATTTGTAAAACGGGGGATGATTATTATTTGGTTAATTCAACATTTGCCTATTTTCCGGGGCTTCCCATTTTTCATAGCAAAGACCTTGTTAACTGGAAACAAATTGGTTTTGCAATGGACAGACCAGAGCAGCTTGACCTTGAAGGCGCCGGTGTTTCAAGAGGATTGTTTGCACCAACTATTCGCTATCATGATGGTCTTTATTATATCGTTTGCACATTAATAGACAGAGGCGGCAATTTTATTATTACAGCAAAAGATCCTGCAGGTCCATGGAGCAATCCAACATGGCTTAAAGAAATTGATGGCATTGATCCTTCATTATTTTTTGATGAAGATGACAAGGCCCGCCCGGATGACCAGGTCGGACGGGCTTATTTTATTTACAATAGTATTCCGCCAGGCAACAAATCCTTATGGGATGGGCACCGCACAATAAGAATGCGTGCTTTTGATTATAAAAATTTAAAAGTAACAGGTGAAGAAAAACTCATCATCAATGGCGGTACTGACATTTCTAAAAAACCAGTATGGATTGAAGGCCCGCATGTATATAAAATCAATGGCTTGTATTACCTGCTTTGCGCTGAAGGCGGAACGGGCTACAATCATTCAGAGGTGGTGTTTAGAAGTAAAACTGTAGAAGGCCCTTATGCATCGTATGAAAACAATCCTATTCTAACACAACGGGATTTAGATCCGAAAAGAGCTGATCCAATCACCACTACAGGCCATGCCGATTTGGTGGAAACACCTGGTGGATGGTATGCTGTATTCTTAGGATGCAGACCTTATGAAGACAATCATTACAACATAGGCAGAGAAACTTTTATGGCTCCTGTGCAATGGAAAGATGGCTGGCCAATTATTAATCCGGATTATAAAGAAGTTCAATATCATTATCCTTTTCCATTTTCATCAACCAAAAAATATACGCCAAAATATAGTGGTAATTTTTTGTACAGAGATGATTTTAATAAAACCAATCTGGATTATAACTGGCAATTTTTAAGAACTCCCAAAGAAATGTGGTATAGCCTTTCTGAACAAAATGGTTTAATGATAAAGCTTTTGCCACAAACCTGTTCCGGCAAAAACAATCCTGCATTTCTCGGTCATCGTCAGCAACACCTTAAAGGATATGCAAGTACTTCTCTTAATTTTTCAGCAACATCTCAAAATGAAAAAGCCGGTATGCTGATATTTCAGAATGAAAATCATTTTTATTTTTTATGCAAATCCATTAAGGATAACAAACCTGTTATACAATTATATAAATCCATTGCAGATAATAGCGGCAAGATGGAATTACTGCAATCACAAAAACTTTTAAGCGCAGGCAAACTTAAATTAAAGATTGAGGCTAATGGCAACACGTATTCGTTTTATTATTCTGATAAAAGAAAATGGAATTTGCTGAAAGCCGGTGTGGATGCAAAATTTTTAAGCACTAAAGTTGCCGGCGGTTTTGTGGGATGTATGTATGCATTGTATGCTTCCTCATACGGAACAGTAAGCGCTGCCAAAGCTTATTTTAACTGGTTTGAATATAAGGGCAATGATGATGTATATAAAAATGGAAAATAATGTTTGGAACCATGTCCCGACGGGGTCTTCACCGCATAAACGCTAAAGTTAAAAAGAACTAACGTGAGACCCCGGCGTTGAAAAAAAACATTTAAATATACTTCTTAGTAGTCCCGGCAAGAATCGAACTTGCATCTAAAGTTTAGTCCCGCATTGCAAAGTAGCCCGGACAAGAATCGAACTTGTATCTAGAGTTTAGGAAACTCCTATTCTATCCGTTGAACTACCGGGCCACTTTGCCTGCGGGATATTCTATCCCCGTCCGACTGGCGTCAGCCGGGCGGGCATTGAACTACGGGACCGTTACTGATCATAAAATTAAAACTTCTATTCTATCCCCGCCCGAACAGTATTCAGCCGGGCGGCATTGAACCCTGCCTACCGGCAGGCAGGTACGGGACCAATTTTGAGGACTGCAAAAATAATGGATTCTGCCATTCATTGTCGTTTTAATCTGTTTGCTAACTGTATCTTTGCACCCCCGTCCGAACGGCGTTCAGCCGGGCGGGCTTAATTTTTTCTCATGAAGTTTATGAATTTTATTATTAAATACCGGTTATTGCTGGGGGGTATATTATTAATTGCTGCCATTGTGGTAAATATACAAACAAGCTTTTGGCCATCTTTTATTTTGTATTTGATAGCAGTAGTTTTTATTGTGGGTCATTTTTTATTTGGGCCGATGCGTTTGATACAGGGTTATATGGAATCAGGAGATATGGAAGGCGCTGAAAAAGTTATCAATTCAATCTGGTTCCCCGGATTACTTATTAAACCTGTTCGCTCGGTTTATTTTACCATTAAAGGAAATTTGGCTATGGTAAAAAAGGATTATGCATCTGCAGAAACTCACATGAAAAAAAGCCTTTCATTAGGCAGCCCGATGAAAGAAGCAGAAGGTGCGAACAAATTACAACTTGGCATGTTGTCAATGCAAAAAGGAAATATTAAGGAGGCTGAAAGTTATATCAGGCAGGCGATCCGCTCAGGCTTACCGGATAAAGAGAATGAGGCTGCTGCATACTTACAGCTTTCTTCCATCATGATAAACAAAAGAGAGTTCAGGGCGGCAAAAGAATATTTTAGAAAAGTAAAAAAGCTAAAACCAACTACTCCCCAAATTGTTGACCAGGTAAAACAAATGGAAAAATACATTAGCAGAATGCCGGGATAAAATCCAGTCATTGGTCATTAGTCAATAAGTCATTATATTTCACTCAATCTTTTTTGCTTTTTATTGACTAATGACTGAATGACTAATGACTGAATATTGGCATGCAAATCTTAACTTTGGAATCATGCATACCTACCGGGACAGTCTACAAAAAAATTTTAAAGAAGAATATGAAAAATTAAATACTGAGCAGCGTAAAGCTGTTGATAGTATTGAAGGTCCTGTAATGGTTATAGCCGGTCCGGGTACAGGTAAAACACAAATTCTTGCAGCACGGATTGGGAAGATATTATTAGAAACAGATGTACTGCCGTATAATATTTTATGCCTTACGTATACTGATGCAGGCGTGGTTACCATGCGTCGCCGGCTGGTACAATTTATTGGTGCTGATGCATACAGGGTAAACATTTTCACATTTCATGCATTTTGTAATGATGTTATCCAGGA
>JADGPX010000079.1 GCA_017882215.1 Chitinophagaceae bacterium
ATAATAGAAAATGAAGCATTAGCGGTTAAATTACAGGAGTTGCAGGAAAAGCTGAATGCGGAAAAATATGCATAAATTGAGAAAAAATTTATTTATAAATATTTGCAAACAATAAATAATTTTCATATTTTTTCAAACTAAAACTTACATTATGAACTTAATTGAAAGGGTTAAGAACATTTTAACTACTCCTAAAACTGAATGGGGAAAAATTTCCTTAGAGCCACAATCAATGGGGGCAGTAATTGGCAGTTATGTTGTTCCTCTTGTTTTAATAGGCGGAGTAGCAACATTTATTGGATATGCGTTTATTGGTGTTAACTATGGTTTCTTTAGAATGACTGGTACAGAATGGGGCATAAAGATGGCTATTATCCAGATTGTTTCTGTGATAGTTGGTGTTATTGTTACAGCTTTTGTGGTAGATGCATTAGCACCTTCTTTTGGTTCAGAAAAAAATATTAATAAATCTACTCAGTTAGTTGCTTATGGATACACGCCGGCTTTTATAGGTGCAATATTTAATATTTTTCCTGCAATTGCTTTAATCGGAAGTCTTTTGGGCTTGTATGGTATTTATTTAATGTATTTAGGTCTTGGACCCATCAAGAAAACACCCGAAGATAAAAAAGTAATTTATTTAGTAGTTACAATTGTAGTATTAATAATAGTATATATTGTAATTGGACTTATTCTGGGAAGTATTTTAGGAACAAGGATAGGAACAGGTACATTATGATAATAATTTTATATACAGATTATTTATTAAATAATTATTTCAAACTAAAACTTACATTATGAACTTCCAAACAATGAGTAAACAAAGAAAATTTGTTTTAATCGCCGCTGTAATTGGCATTATTGCTACATTTTTACCTTGGTGGAGCATTTCAGTATTTGGATATACCTCAAGCGTAAACGGCTTTCACGGCGTAGGAATACTTTCATTTTTATGTTTTGTTGCCGCCGGTGTTATGGCATATTTAGATGATCAAACTAAAAATCTAGATAAGACCAAATGGACAGCCACTTTAATTGCAGGCGCTATCTCAACATTAATAATAATTTGGTCCATTATTGATGCCAGTAGCGCTGCCTTTGCCTCTTATCTTGGCTTTGGTATTTATATAGCGGCTATAGCGGCTATAGGAGTTGTTTTGTCTGCTTTCATATTTCGTTCACCTGATGATAATATCAGAAGTGGTTTTGATAGCCTGAAAAAAGATATTGGGTCAAAAATGAATACAACAAATACCAATACAGGAACCGGCAATACAAATACTTCCGGCTCAGATACCTCATCCGGCAATCCGGAGAATATGAATCCTCCACTATAATTTTATCGCCATTAAATAAGAGCATCTGTAAAAAGCAGATGCTTTTTATTTTTGCAGATTTTCAAAATAAATTATTTAATATTTACTGTTATACATTTGTGCAACCTCAATATATTTTTATTTAGAAAATGTCAGAAACTAATATTGCAGATATAAGAAAAGAATATAAATTAAAATCTCTTTTGGAAAACGATGTAGATCCTGATCCGATCAGGCAATTTCAACAATGGTGGAATGAAGCTATAATGAGTAATATTGAAGAGCCAAATGCAATGACGCTTGCTACAAGCAACAAAAAAGGAAACCCATCTGCAAGAATTGTTTTATTAAAGGGCTTGAGTAACGATGGCTTTGTTTTTTTTACAAATTATAAAAGCAGGAAAGGAAATGAATTAAAAGAAAACCCGTATGCTTCGCTTTTATTTTTTTGGAAAGAACTGGAAAGACAGGTAAGGATAGAGGGAACAATTACAAAAACTAATGAAGAAAAAAGCACTGATTATTTTTTAAGCAGACCTGCATTAAGCAAAATAGGTGCATGGAGTTCTCCGCAAAGCAGCGTAATACAAAGCCGAGATGATTTAGAAAAGAATGTAATAAAATATCAACAGCAATTTAGTAATGGAGAAATTCCGAGACCGCCACATTGGGGAGGTTATATAGTAAAGCCAGCACTTATTGAATTCTGGCAGGGAAGACCCAGCAGGTTACACGACAGATTGCAATACACATTGAGTAATGATAAATGGATAATAGAAAGATTGGCACCGTAAGTAAGTTACCGGTATATATGTTACCAAATAAACCAGGCACCAGCTTTCCAACAATCAGGCTTTTTTAACAGCAGCAGTTTTTTTTGAAGTTTTAGATGATCTTATTTTTCCGAAAGAGCCTTTAAAGGTTTTTCCTTTTTTTGTTTTTTTATCTCCACGTCCCATAAATAATATTTAATCTTTTGTTTTAAAATAAAAAAGCAAGATACAAAAAATGCATCTTGCCTTTAATACTTAGCAAAGAGTTACATCTTACCTGCTAATTCTTTACCTGCCTTAAATTTAGCTACTCTTTTAGCTTTAATTTTAATAACCGCACCGGTTTGTGGATTACGGCCGTTACGGGCTGCTCTTTTGCTAACGGAAAATGTTCCGAAGCCAACAAGAGTAACTTTTTTGCCACTTTTTAAGGTTTTTGTAACCGCTCCAACAAAAGAATCCAGAGCAGCATTTGCCTGTGTTTTTGTAACACCGGCATCCTCAGAAATTTTCGTAATTAATTCAGCTTTGTTCATAATAAATAGTTTGAATTTTTGTAGTGACAAATATAGTCGGTTTTTAATTGCAACAAAAATTTTTCTACTATTTTTTAAAAATATAATAATCTCTTCAAATCCGCAAGTGGCAAGGGTTTTATAAAGGTATGATGTTTGATATTTAGAGTATAGAATTTAATGCTTCCTCTAAAATGCAGCACCACAAAGGATTTCCGTGGACTTTATTCAAAATCCTTTACAGCAAAGGGTTTTACTGAGAACTTATGAAAAAAATTAAGGAAATAATTATCTATGATTTATGCACAATTACTGCACAGACTCCAATAAACTTCTAAAGGCAAAAATCCATCACCCATTTTTTTAAAGCCTTACCTCTAAGCTTAAGAGCATATTCCTGTATGTATTGATCATGGTTTTTTCCTGCCGGTGTATAATATTGAAAACAAAATTCGGACCTTCTGTATCATCCTGGTTAAGTAAGCGGAAAAATTTATATTGATCAAAAAGATTTGTAGACATTACCTCTGGAATATGTTCTTCCGTTTGCCATTTCATCCACTCCTTTAAAATGGCATTGTTCACTTTAATAGTTATGTTATATATGAACATTTAAATATCAATTTCAAGATAGGTTGGGCAGTGATCGCTGTGTTTCACTTCAGGAAAGATCTTTACGTTCTTAATTTTACTTTTTAAATTTTCGGTGACATTTATATAATCAATACGCCAGCCTTTATTTTCTAACCGTGTAGTAGGTCGTAAAACATTCCACCATGTGTATTGATGAGGTTCTTTATTTAAAACACGGAAACCATCTACAAAACCATTGGCTAAAAATTTATCGAACCATGCTCTTTCCCCAGGCAAAAAACCAGTTGTTTTTTTATTGGAAACCGGGTTATGAATATCAATTTCTTTATGGGCAATATTATAATCACCGCAAATAATTAATTTTTTCCTTGTCTTTTTAAGCCCGTTCAGATAATCTAAAAACTCATCGAGCCAAATATATTTATAAGCTTGCCTTATTTCACCGCTGGTACCTGATGGAAAGTAAGCATTTATTAAAGTAACATCGCCAAAGTCAGTACGAATAACTCTTCCCTCAAAATCACTTTGCTCAATGCTGCAGCCTTCAACAATATTATCTGGTTTAATTTTACTAAGAATGCCAACCCCGCTATAACCTTTTTTTTGAGCGCAAAACCAATGAGTGTGAAAACCTAATGCCTCAATAGCAGCAATATCAATATCCCCTTTATGTGCTTTTACTTCCTGCAGACAAATAACATCAGCAGGATCAGTTTTAAGCCAATCAATAAACCCCTTTTTTATTGCTGACCGAATACCGTTAAGGTTGTAAGAAATAATACGCATGACATGCTTCTATATTTCAAATATACAAAGGACACATTTGCCAATTACACGACTAAGAATATGTTGCTGAAAAATTTTTAAAAACATTACTGCATTTATTACAATTAATATCCAAACAGTTCCTGTAAAGTCAGCTTCTTCACTTCTCCATATTTCTTAAGGTCATCAACGTTTATTCTTTTTTCAGAAGCAATAACACAGTAGGTATAAGGCTTTTTTGCCAATACATCCTGGTGATATTTATACAGATCATTCAATGTGATGTTTGCATATTGAACATAATTATCTTTTCTCAGATCACGATCCACACCTTTTTTTATTGCAGTAAGATAACTGGTTATGATAGCATCTTTTGTTATCCTGTCGGTTTCAATATCCTTCATTAAACTTTTGCGTGCGTTAATAAAATTCTGCTCAGTTTTGGGAAGATCATCAAGTAACTCATTCATACCCGCTACAGCTTCATTCATTTTATCAGCCTGACTGCCAACATACGCCACGATAGAATATGTATCATCTTTTTTAAGCGGCGTTTGAACCTGTGCAAATGTTGAATAGGCAAGCGCTTTGGATTCACGCAAGTTTTGAAATACTACAGATTGCATTCCGCCGCCAAAATATCCATTAAACATATTCACCAATGCTTCTTGTGTCGGGTCATAAATATTCAGATTTTTAACCCAATATATTTCAGCCTGCACTGCATCATAATCAGCAAATAATACTTCATTTTTAGTTTGAATTGTACGCTGAAAATTTACACCTTGAGTATTTGCAGTCCATGACTGCGGCATTGTATGAAGCTTTTGCAGGCTTGCTGTTAGGGTAGCCAATGGCTTCGGACCGTAGTACAATACTTTGTGATTGTAATTCATAAGTGAATGTAAAAGGTTTGTAAGGCCTTCAGCTTTCAGGTTTTTAATTTCATCATCAGTTAATACAAAGTTGTATGGGTTTTGCGGACCGTATGCAGCATAGCTTCTTAATGCCTGCGATATAGCAGTTTTATTCAGTTTATTATTTGCCCTTAACTTTAATACACGATTTTTTAAACCGGCAAGGGCTGCCTCATCAGGTTTACAATTATGAATAAGCTCTTCGAATAAAGAAACTGCTTTATCAAAATTTTCCTGTAAGCCTGTAATGGTAACAGTAGTTTCTTCATTAGCTGTATTAATATTAAAATTGCATGCAAGATCATAAAATTGTTTACTAATCTCTTCGGATGAATATTTATCTGTTTCTAAAAATTGAAGATATTGTGCTGCATAGGATAATAATTTATTATTCCAGCTGCCCATATCAAAACGGTAAAATAATCGGAACAGGTCATTGTCTTTATTCTGCACATATAAAACATCCGCATTGCCCAGCTTACCTCTTTGCAGGTCTTTAGTATAATCTATCCATACAGGTTTAATGGTTGGCAAAGGTGTGGAAGTAATAGCTTTTACAAATGGAGATTGTTTTCCGGCATTTGTTTCCACAGGAGTGATCGGGGGCTTCTCTACTTTTACTATGCTTTTATCCTCTCCCTTTCTTTTATATAATATCACATAATTATTATCGCCGAATAATTTGTTAGCAAAATCAACAAGTTCTTTTTTGCTTATCCTGCTCATCTCTTCAACAGAAGCAACTTCCGTTTCCCATTTAGCGCCACGGTTCTTAATAAATTCATCAGCAATGTTAACTGCACGGCTGTTGTTGTTATCCAATGCTTGCAGTCTGCTTAATTTTGTATTAGCAACAATAGCTCTTAAAAGCGACTCATCAAATTCACCTTTTTTCAGCATATTAATCTGCCCCATTAAAAGGTCTTTCACGTCTTCAAGTGTTTGTCCCTGCTTAGGTGAAGCAAGCACAAGAAACACTCCGTAATCTTTAAATTGAATACTGCCGGCGGCAGCTCCCAAAACTTTTTGCTGTTTGTTAAGATTAAGATCAAGAAGCCCTGCTTTTCCATTAGCTAATATTGATCCTAACATATCAACCATAACTGCTTCTTTAGTGTTGCTGGGCCCGGTACGATATAATATCCGCATACTCTCAGCGCTGGGTCCGTACACTTCTTTAACTATTGGCCCGGCAATTGGTTTTTCTACAGGTCCCCTATATTCCTCTACAGGCTTGAGTTTCATATAAGTAAAAGCCTTATCAATAGTTTTAACCAATTGATCCGGATCAAAATCTCCAGCCATTACTATTGCCATATTATTAGGAACATAATATTTATAATAATATTGACGAATAGCTTTTAATGAAGGATTTTTTAAATGCTCTATTGTACCAATAGTGCTTTGCTGTCCATAATTATTTGTTGGAAAAACATTGTAAAGCATAGCTTCCTGCATCTTAAAATTGTCATTATCCAATGACCGGTTCTTTTCTTCATAAACCGCTTCAAGCTCTGTATGAAAAATTCTGAAAATTGGATTTCTGAAACGTTCTGCCTGTATCGTCATAAACTTATCAATAGCATTTGAAGGAATATCTTCTTCATAAACAGTTTCTTCAACCGACGTATGTGCATTGGTTCTTTGTGACCCTATCGAAGCCATCATTTTATCATACTCATTGGCTATTGAATACTTTGATGCCTCGCCGGATACTTTATCTATCTGTTTGTATATCTCTTTACGTTTTGCGGGATCAGTGGTATGATTATATACTTCATAAAGGTTATCAATGCTGTCAAGCAAAGGTTTTTCTTTTGACCAATCCAATGATCCGAATTTATCAGTGCCTTTAAATAAAAGATGCTCAAGGTAATGAGCAAGCCCTGTATGATCTTTGGGATCGTTGTTACTGCCGGTTCTTACAGGAATTTTTACTGATATTCTTGGCTCTTTTTTGTTAGGAGATAAGATTACTGTAAGCCCGTTTTTCAAAGTATAAAAACGGGTTGCCATCGGATCGTTGGTTACATACTTATAGGTATAACCTGCCGCAGTAGCCTGTTTCCACTGGTACTTTGATTGTGCTGACACTGCCAGTGAGTAGCAAATAACCAGCGCCAGAAAAATTAATCTTTTCAATTTCATATTATGTTTTTAGGAATTTACAAGTTAAAGACAGAATAAATAATCCTATTTCAGATAATGAATATTTGCGAAAATAAAATTAATTGTTTTCTATATCGCATGCATTTTTATAAATGGTAGTTAAGTATAAAATAAATTATTCCCAATTAATAAATAAAAGATGAACAGCGATCTATGAATAATTCCAATGCTTCTTTTTAATAGAATAAAATAGTAAGACAGCTATTGCTAAAATTATTACTGCGTACAATAGAATATTTTTATTAAAAGGTTGCCGAAATACAAAGAAATTATTCATGCCTGCACTCTTCTTAACTATTGGTCCTGAAAAATAACAATGCTCAAAAACACAATTACCTTCAATCTTCATTGGTGTATTTTCGCCATAATATCTAAAGTTACAACTCCGGTAAACTATATTTTCTCCCCATGATGTAATTAAGGTTTGTTCACCGGCAACATTTGGATATTCGAAATCAATATGGCAATCAGAAATTTCACAGGCAAGCTCTGAATTAATTGTGCCCCATGTTCCAAGACTTTCGGCAAACACATGGCTGATATAAGTTGGAAAATATCCATGTTGCTCATTGTATATAAATCTTACAACTGCCCCGGCAATATTTGCATGATCTATGTTCCAGTTACCTGCCATTCTTTCTCCGCCATATAATCCTGTAGCAAATATTGTATGTGTACCACCCCAGCAATAAATATTTGAAATAACATTTGCTTTCTCCTGGTCCTGCCCGCCCGAAATGCAAAGCTTGCAATTTTCAAATTGAATTTTATTAATGATTGTAATTTCTGCATTTCGTGTAAGCCCGTTGGGAGAAGAGCAAATACCCACCACAAAATTATTAATGCTCATTTCTTCAATCTCGGTTCCTGTGCTCCCTGTTTGTGTTGAAAATCCGTTGAACATGCCATAGTAAGAAGTTAACCCCGGATAGCCGCCATCAGAAGGCATTTTGTTGGTAGAAAGATTTGTAAAAGGATCGATGACAATAGCTGCATAAGGTGAATACCTGCTGTCTCTGCACACATTATCTTTAAAATTTTCAAAAGAGGTATTAAAAAATTTATGACGGTCGTTTGTATTTGGGGGAGAAAAAAGTCCGGTGATCTTTAACTTTCTGATCTTACATCCCTTTCCATTTTGTATTCCTATAGCAAAAGTATTTGTGAAAGTTGGATATAATTCACTGCCAGTATTGGAATCCCAAAACGATGATTCACCAAGCATTTCAAGTGTACAAAAACTGCCTGCGCTATTAAGAATAATTAATGGTTTTGATATCTTATATTTTCCTGCCGGTAAAAAAATGGTTCGTATATTATTTCTTATGCAAGTGTTTATTGATTTCTGGATAGCAAAATAATCATCAATATTATTGCCTGTTGCACCAAACCATTTAACAGAAAAATATTGATCAACTGCTTTGGGGTTTACAGTTAAGGTTGTATCGAAAATATTTGCATGGGAGTTAGCCTCTATTATACCTCCGTTAATAGTTCCTTTGCCTGAAAATTTTCCTCCTTCAAATTTTAATATTTTCTCCTGAGGAATATTAAGCGTTCCATTAATAATTATTGAGGCACTAATAACAACTTCTTTTATCTGAGGATCATCAAATGCTTTTTGTAAAAACATTGTTTGATCAATAGATGAATTATCTTTTACGATATACGTTTGAGCGAATACGTTTCCATAAAACAAAAAGAATACAAACAATAATTTTTTCATCTTATAAAGATAACTATTCATAAAGCTTTTACTTCATAAGAACATGCAGAAGAATATATGAATAAAGAAGATGCTAAATAAAATAACTTAAATTTGGTGTATGGACACATTATTAATTCTTCCGAAAAATGAAGCGGAACAAACTGCTGTAAAAGCATTTTGTCAGGCTTTGAAAGTAGCTTATGAAGAAGAACCTGAAGCAGAAAATTACAATCCAGAATTTGTAGCTAAAGTCAAACGTAGTGAAGAAGATTTTAAAGCAGGCCGGGTTCATAAAATCAATCTGGATGAAATATGGAAATGATCTTTACTGATGAGGCTAAAAGGGATTTAGAATGGTGGCAAAAAAGCGGTAAAGTTGCCGTATTAAAAAGAATTCGTTCTTTGATTGAATCAATGCTACAATCTCCTTTTGAAGGAATAGGTAAACCGGAACCTTTGAAATATAACCTTTCGGGTAAATGGTCAAGGCGTATTACAGAAAAAGACAGACTTGTTTATGAAGTAAAAGAAGAATTGATTATAATTCATACGCTTAGGGGCCACTATATTTAAGATTACTTTATTTACTCAAATGCATACTTCTCTCTTTATATAACTGCCTGAAGTAAGGATCACGAAGATCTTTGATAAATCTTATGGCTTCGCCGGTGCTTTTCATTTCGGGACCAAGTTCTTTATTTACTCCGGGAAATTTATCGAAAGAAAATACAGGCTCTTTAATAGCAAAACCTTTAAGCTTTTTATCAAAAGTGAAGTTTTTTAATTTTTTTTTGCCCAACATTATTTTGGTCGCAATATTCAAATATGGGATTTGATATGCCTTGGCAATGAATGGGTTTGTTCTGGATGCACGGGGATTTGCTTCAATAACAAAAACCTCATTGTTTTTTATGGCAAATTGAATATTTATAAGTCCTTGAATGTTCAATTCCCTTGCAATTTTTTCTGCATACTCTTCCATGGTATGCACAATTAATGGCGACAAATTAAATGGCGGTAATACAGCATTACTATCGCCGCTATGAATACCAGCCGGCTCAATGTGTTCCATCACCCCCATTACATGAAAATCTTCACCATCAAATATGGCATCTATCTCTGCTTCCTGGCATCTATCTAAAAAATGATCTATCAATATTTTGTTTCCAGGGAGATGCTTCAATAAACTCAGCACCCCTTTTTCCAGTTCTTCATCATTTAAAACGATACGCATTCTTTGTCCGCCTAAAACATAGCTGGGTCTAATTAATACAGGATAGCCAACACTTTTCGCAACTTCAATAGCATCGTCAGTTGAATAAGCAGTACCATAATTTGGATAAGGAATTTCCAAAGCTTTCAGCAGGTCACTAAATCTTCCCCGGTCTTCAGCAATATCCATACTGTCAAATGAGGTACCGATAATTTTAATCCCTTTTTCATGCAATCTTTTGGCAAGCTTTAAAGCCGTTTGTCCCCCTAACTGAACGATAACTCCCAAGGGTTTTTCATGCTCAATTATTTCCCGGATATGCTCCCAAAAAACAGGTTCGAAATATAATTTATCAGCAATATCAAAATCAGTAGAAACTGTTTCGGGGTTGCAATTTATCATGATGGACTCATAGCCACATTCTTTAATAGCAATCAATCCATGCACACAGCAATAATCAAATTCAATACCCTGCCCGATCCTGTTTGGTCCGCTGCCTAAAACAATTACTTTTTTCTTTTTTGATATTTTACTTTCATTGGATAATTCATGATTTACATTATCCTCAAAAGTTGAATAGAAATATGGAGTCTTTGCTTCAAACTCTGCACTGCATGTATCTACCATTTTAAAAACACGGGTAATACCAAGCGATTTTCTTTTCTCATAAATATCTTCATCGGTGCTTCCGTCATTCATGATCCTTGACATCTGCTCATCACTAAACCCTAAATGTTTTGCGTCTCTTAAAAGATCATCAGGAATAGAATCAAGATCATACTTTGCGATCTCTTTTTCACAATCACAAATTTTTTGTATCTGGTAAATGAACCACCTGTCAATACCTGTGGATTCACATATCCGTTTTACACTTACCCCGATCATCAATGCATCTTTAATGCGAAAGATCCTATCCCACTTCGGCACTTTTAAATATTCGAT
>JADGPX010000312.1 GCA_017882215.1 Chitinophagaceae bacterium
TTTACAGGTCCCGGAAAGGTTAGTGTTGACAACATGATCAGCAAATAAATTCAGTCGTAATTATTAATCATTGTTTACTTCCGAAACACAGATCCGTATTCATTATGCTCTCACTGACCAAATGGGAGTTGTTTACCATGGACATTATGCGCAATTTTATGAGATAGGAAGAACAGAGGCGATCAGAACTCTTGGATATACTTATAAAGACATTGAAGCAATGGGAATTCTGCTTGTTGTTACAGATATTCATACACGTTTTTTACGTCCTGCAAAATATGATGATCTTATAACAGTAAAAACAACCTTAAGAGAAATACCCCTGTATCATAAAATTGTTTTTCATAGCGAGATTTATAACCAGGAAAATGAATTACTGAATACAGGTGATGTAACGCTGTATTTTATGGAAGCAAAAACTATGAAGCGTTGCGAAATGCCGGAAGTGCTGAAAGAAAAACTTTCTAAATATTTTTAATTCTGCAAGTCCCTCTCCTTTTGGAGAGGGATTTAGGGTGAGGTTTACAATCTATGATGATCTGCTCTCCAGTTTTGTATAGCCTTCTTAATATCATCCGCTTTCATATTTTCATCAGAAGCTTTTTGAGCAAGCGATACAAATTCTGCATCATCAGCAAAACGCAAAGCAATTATTTGGCCCATTCTTAAACGGCTATCTAAAGGTTTCCCTGTTAAAATAAAATGCCTGAAATTTTCTTCTGCTCTTATTGCCCTGTCTTGTGCTCTTAACGCAAAAGCTCTTGTATAAATATAAAAAAATATGCTAACGATACACAGAGCAAATATTAAACCTGCATCTAGCCTGCCTGAACGGTGATCATAAGCTCTATAAAAATTCCAAACCGAAGCTGCCAGAATTGCAACAATCAATAAAAGAAGAACATAATGATACATCGGTACATATTGCCTGTGATTTTTATAATTTTGTGTTTGCATAATAAAAGGTTTAAAAGTTTAAAACGTTTAAGAGTTTAAGAGTTTAATGTTGTGAAGATATGTTTTTTAAATGTTCTTACATCACTTTAAAATATCCAGTACCTTCCACATTTTCTCTCTAACCGTTGACGGGCTTCCATCAAAATTATTTACGATAAAAGAAAATGTATATTCCATTCCTTCTTTATTTTTTATATACCCGGTATAACTTCTTACTCCATTAATGTATCCATCTTTCATTTTGATACCATTTATTTCCGGCAAATCATAATAAAAAGATGAAAACCAGTTTTGATCTTTTGCATATTGCATAATGGCAACCAAAGTAGCTGTTGTTACCCGGTTTGCAGGAGATAATCCGCTACCATCAATTATTTTTAAAGAAGATCTTTCAATTCCTTTTTTACTCCAGAAATCTCTTATAATTTTTACACCATTGTCAGTAGTACCTGATTTTGTTTTTTCGTAAGCAATTGTTTTCACCAATACTTCTCCATATAAATTAATACTCTTTTTTAGAAACCAATACATAATGCTATCAAGTGGCGGAGATATATGTGTATAAAATATTGTATCAGGCTGGTCCCATTTACCTTTCCCTTTCAGGTAATTAATATTGTTATCAGGATAAACTTTTCCCGAAGCAATATCCTTGTAAATTGTAGCGGCTAATAATTTACCACCATCAGGCATTGACCCGGCAACAACAAAGCTATCTTCGTTTATAGGAATTGTTCCTCTTATAAAACCTGTTTCTGCATCGGGCGCCAGGTAAATATATGTATTGTCGCCACTACCTTTTTCGGCAGAAGTAAGTTCATTTATTAAATGAATTCCGGGTAAAAATTTTGGCCTTGTGGCAATGATCTTTACCGGTTCGCCAATTTTTTTCCCCGATCTTAAAATCAAATCATATTGATTCTCTCTCCAGTTTAATGCTGATGCGCCTGCACCATAATAATTTCCAATATCCTGCCATATCCATCCATCAGGTATTCTTTGTGTGCCCCAAAGTCTGTCATCTCCTAAAACAATTCCGTTAATCTGTTGTATCTTATTTTGTTTGATCACCTTTTCAAATTCTGTAAGAATAATATTTTCTTTTGTAGATGAATAACGCCAGCTTCCTAATGTTGGATCTCCGCTTCCAACTATATAAATATTCCCCTTTAAAACTTCGCTATCAATTTTTCCATCATAACCCAATTTGGTTTTATAGCTGTAATCTTTCCCTAATAATTCGAATGCAGTTGCACTGGTTATAACTTTCTGGCAGCTTGCAGGCGCTACACCTATTTGTGAATTCTTATCAAAGATTATTTTACCTTTTCTACTTTCAACAACAAATAGGCAGATCGTTCCATGCTTAAATTGGGAATCCGCTACCAGCTTAGTAACAGCAGCATCCAGTTTTTGCGAAATATTTTGAGAATGGGAGGCAATTGAAAATAAAAAAAACATTATGACTATACTTGTCTTCATCAGCAATATTTTACTTTCAAAATTAAAATAATTAAATTTGAAGTATGGAGAATGAAATTAAAGAACCGGCTTTAAAATACAACTACCTTTCTGCTCAGGAATATCTTGAAATGGAAAGGTCATCTCCTGAAAAGCATGAGCTTCACCGTGGCACTGTTATTACTATGACAGGTGCATCTTTAAAGCATAATCAAATTGTAACAAACCTTGTTGCAGATATTGGCACATTTCTAAAAGGTAAATCCTGCCAGGTGTTTCCCAGTGATCTTCGCACTAAAGTTCCTACTGCAGATACGTTTACTTATCCTGATGTGTCAATTGTTTGCGGTGAGCCTGAATTAATGGATGAGCATTTTGATACCATCCTGAATCCTTCAGTTATCATTGAAGTACTAAGTCCTTCAACTGAAAAATATGACAAGGGAAATAA
>JADGPX010000313.1 GCA_017882215.1 Chitinophagaceae bacterium
GCTACCAAAAGCGGTTTCAGACCAAACAACTCCATGCCAATGAGCCAGGGAACCCGTTGCCATCAATTGGCGATGTATGTGGTATTTGAAGCGCCATTGCAAATGTTGTCAGATAATCCTACTGCTTATATAAAAGAACAGGAATGCACCGATTTCATCGCGAAAGTTCCCACGGTTTTTGATGAAACGGTTGCATTAGCTGGAAGCGTTGGCGAGTATGTTGCAATAGCCAGAAAAAAAAATAATGTTTGGTATATAGGTGCCATGACCAACTGGACTGAAAGAGACCTTGAAATAGACTTTTCATTTTTAGGAAATGGAAATTATGAAGTAGCGATATTTAAAGACGGACTCAATGCAGATAAAGATGCTACTGACTATAAAAGGGAATCAATTAGGGTCACATCTGATCAAAAAATGAATATTCATCTTGCTTCTGGTGGAGGATGGGCTGCAAGAATTTATCCTGTTAAATAATAATTCTATGAAATTAATTGCCTTTGCATTCCGGTTGCACAGCCATTTTAAAAAAGCAGTTTTGCTGTTTTTTCTGATATCAGCCATATCTTCTCAAATGCAGGCACAGCTAACCTTTATTCAATATTTATCCGGCACTGATAAGGATCATACGGTACAATGGGATTTCATGTGCACCACTGGTCGAAACAGTGGTAAATGGTCAAAAATACCGGTGCCTTCCTGCTGGGAGATGCAAGGTTTTGGAACCTATAATTATTATGAGGATACACAAAATCCGGATGAACAGGGTTTATATAAATACAGTTTTAAAATAGCGCCACAACATAAAGAGAAAAAAGTATTTATTGTTTTTGATGCGTCTATGACCGATACAGAAGTTAAGATCAATGGCAAGTCAGCAGGGCCAACTCACCAGGGCGGTTTTTATCAATTCAAATATGATATTACTGATCTGGTGCAATTTGATAAAGCCAATTTACTTGAAGTAACGGTCAGCAAAAAATCAACCAATGCCTCCATAAACAGAGCAGAACGCAAAGCAGATTTCTGGTTGTTCGGCGGCATATTTCGTCCGGTATATTTGGAAATACTTCCCGCTACATCCATAGAAAGAGTGGCTATAGATGCAAAGGCAAATGGTGATTTTAATATGCAGGTGTTTAGTAATGCAAGCGCTAAACAAACAGTAGAAGCGCAGGTATATGATTTGAAGGGTAAAGCAGTTGATAAGCCCTTCCAATTATCATCAGGCGATAGTATGCTGCATCATCATTTTACCAACATTAAATTATGGAACCCGGAGCAGCCCAATCTATACAACGTAATAGTTTCTATTAAAGAAGGCACTAAAATTATTCATACTATTAAGCAACGTTTTGGTTTTCGCACAGCAGAATTGCGAGAGCAGGATGGCTTTTATATAAACGGAATGAAAATAATTTTTAAAGGTGTATGCCGCCACAGCGAATGGCCGGAAACCGGGCGGACACTCAGCCGCAAAATTCACTTGTTGGATATTGGATTGATGAAAGATATGAACATGAACGCTGTCCGTATGAGCCATTATCCACCCGACAAAGAATTTCTGGATTTGTGTGATAGCCTTGGTTTATTTGTGTTAGATGAACTCACCGGCTGGCAGGCAGCGTATGATACAACGGTAGGAAGAAAGCTGGTGAAAGAATTGGTGATACGTGACGTGAACCATCCATCCATAGTAATTTGGGATAATGGCAATGAAGGCGGCTGGAACCGTGCATTAGATGGAGACTATGCTTTGTACGATCCCCAAAAAAGGCACGTCATTCATCCCTGGGAAAGGTTCAATGGCACCAACACCAAGCATTACCCTGATTTTAAGTATGTACAAAATGAAGTAGCCAATGCCAAAGAAGTATTCTTTCCTACTGAGTTCATGCATGGCTTGTTTGATGGCGGTCATGGTGCAGCGCTGGAAGATTTTTGGAATGAGATGATGAAACATCCACATGCTGCGGGAGGATTTTTATGGTCGCTGCACGATGAAGGTGTGGTGCGTGCTGACAGGCACGACAGTATTGATGTTGCCGGCAATGCAGCGCCGGATGGCATTGTAGGTCCGCACCGTGAAAAGGAGGGAAGCTATTATACCATCAAAGAATTGTGGAGCCCTGTATATATTGATACTAAATCGGTTTCTCAAAATTTTAATGGCAAGATTGAAGTAGAAAACAGGTACTTATATACTAATCTTGATCAATGCAAATTTGAATGGAAGCTGCTTACATTTCCTAAAGCCGGTGAAAAAACAACCCGTCCAAAGCTGGTGCAAAAAGGTATAGCTACATCATCCTCAGTAGCACCCGGCCAAAAAGGTATGTTGAATATTCCTTTGCCAGCCAACAGCAATGCAGATGCTTTTTATCTTTCGGCGTTTGATGCAAAAGGTGATACCATTTGTACCTGGAGTTGGGCCATACATTCACCATCGGAAATTACAAAAGGAGCACTAAATGTTGCAAAACTTACTGCCGTTACCACTAAAGATAACGACCAATCCTTGGTGGTTTCCTGCGATGGTATTACCTATTATTTTGATAAGAAAACAGGCTTTCTTGAAAAAGTTTTTAATGGTAAAAAGGACATTTCACTGAATGGCGGTCCGGCGTTAGCAGGAAGTACACAAACGTTGAATGGCTTTAAACATTCCCGCCAGGGAGATGTGTATGTGGTAGAACCAACTTACAAAAGCAACAGTCTGCATGTAAAATGGATCTTTCAACCAGGCAAACTTCCCAGGCTGGAATACAGTTATATCACAAAAGATACCGCCGATTTTATGGGCATCACCTTTAACTATCCAGAAGAAAAAATCAATGGAATGAAGTGGATGGGCAG
>JADGPX010000314.1 GCA_017882215.1 Chitinophagaceae bacterium
GTTGTAAAATACGGGTGGGATGCTTATGTAGAGAAACCATTTGCTGAAACAATGGAAGATGCCCGTGCCGCATTAAAAGCAGTTAAAGCATCTGATAGAATTGTGCAAATAGGTTCGCAAAGAAGAAGCGGTGCTAATTATCATGCAGCAAACGAATTTATAAAGTCAGGGAAATTTGGCGCTATCACAATGGTTGAGTTAACGTGGAATGTAAATCAGCCCGGGCGCTGGCGCAGAACGGCTTTGGTTCCGCAATTAAAGGAAGAAGATACGGACTGGAAAAGGTTTTTATTGAACAGGCCTTATGAAGCTTTTGACCCGAGAAAATATTTAGAGTTCCGTTTATTCTGGCCATACTCTTCAGGGTTGCCAGGGCAATGGATGAGTCACCAGATTGATACAGTACATTGGTTTAGCGGCCTTCAGCACCCGAGGAGTGTTGTTGCCAACGGAGGAATTTATATGTGGAAGGATGGAAGAAAAAACTGGGATACCATGACTGCTGTTTTGGATTATGGACCTATTACAGATCCAACATCCGGTTTCCAGGTAACCTTCTCATCACGTATGCACAACGGTGACGAAAATCCTGCAGAAATTTATTATTCAAATGGCGGAGAATTAAATCTGAACACCAATAAAGTTTCTTCCAAAGGCGGACTGACAAAGTCTATGGCAGCAGCAATGAATATGGAACCATTTTTATTACCTGAGATGAGTTTATCTGATGTAGAGAAAGTTGTTGTGACTGCAAACACAGGCGGCGATAAACTAACATCAAATCATATTCGCAACTGGATGGAATGTGTTCGCAGCCGTAAAACTCCCAATGCCCCTGTGGAAGCAGGTTACAGTCATTCTATTGCAACCATTATGACAAATGCTGCGGTGCATACCGGAGCTAAAGTAACCTTTGATGAAAAAACACAGGAAGTGATGGCAGGCGGCAAGATCTTTAAATATTAATTTGATAAATGAATATTCAATTATGAAGCATTCTTTAAAATGTATAGCAGTGATTTTTTTCAGCACTATTTTATTTTCAATTTCATTTGCACAAAAAAATGAAATGATAAAAATTGTAAAAGATCAAAAAGGAAAAAAAATAAATGTATTTGTTGGTGATAAATTATTCACCAGTTTTTTATATCCTGATACTTTAGAGAAACCTGTTTTGTATCCCGTCTTTACTGTTGATGGTACTGATGTTACAAGAGGATTTCCTTTAAATCCAAAACCCGGTGATCCTACTGATCATCCCCATCACATCGGTATTTGGTTTAATTATGAAAATGTAAATGGGTTAGACTTCTGGAATAATTCTTATGCTATTCCAAAAGAAAAAAAGAATTTATACGGATGGATAAAAACTGATAAAATCCTTGAAACAACAGGTGGTTCAAAAGGAATATTATCTTATCATGCAAACTGGACAAATCAAAAAAATGAAACACTGCTTGAAGAGACAACACGTTTTACATTCAGCCAGGTTGGTCATAAAAGAGTGATTGACCGCACAACAACTTTAAAGGCAAACACTGAAGTTAATTTTGCAGATGCAAAAGACGGTTTGTTGGGTTTAAGGCTTGCACATGAGTTACAAATCCCTACAACCAAAGATCAAAAATTTACAGACGATAAAGGCAACGTAACCATTGTAAAAGGTGGTACTGATAATGTTGCTAACGGAAATTATATTACCAGTGAAGGTATTGCAGGAGATAGTGCATGGAGCACAAGAGCCCGCTGGTGCAAGGTTTACGGAAAGATGGGAACTGACTCAGTAAGTGTTGTAATTATTGATCATCCTAAAAATCCTAACTTCCCAACATTCTGGCATGCACGGGGCTATGGATTGTTTGCTGCAAATCCTTTGGGAGAAAAAATTTTTACCAATGGAAAGAGTGAAAAAAATTTAAAACTTAAAAAAGGAGAATCAGTAACCTTTCGGTATAGGATAGTTGTAGACAATGGGGTAAGAACAATCTCAACAGAGAATATTAATAAATTCGCCGCTGACTTTGCAAAACAAAATCAGTAAAGAAACTTCATTTACTAAAACGCTAATTCTTTTTAACAGCCTCACTTGTTTTTGAAGATTTCCATTTTATAGCAAAATAAGTTGCAGGAGTATTACCAACATTTTTAATGCTGTGTAACTGGTTAGCAGCCTGGAATACAAGAGACCCCGGACCAACACGTTTCAATTCTCCGTTCACTAAAACTTCAACGGTTCCTTCTTTTACAATAGTCATTTCTTCTTCAGGATGCTGGTGAGGAAGATGAGCTGATTCACCAGGATTTAAAGTTGTTACATGGCATTCCAAATTATCTAAGGTTGATGTAGTTGAATTAAAAAACTGCCGCCTCTCACCCGTTTTTGTTTGCACTGCATTGATCATGTTCCAATCAAATGCAACAGATTTCATCAACTGTGTTGAATCATTTTTTTGCGCAAAATTTAAAAGCGGTGTACAAAGTATAAGAACCAATAAATGGATAGAAATAAAATATTTTTTTGTCATGATACTGAAATGAAATGATGAGATAATTGAGTTACAAAGTTGTTTTAATCTCCATGAAAAAAAGAATAATTTATTTGAGAAGAAAACTTTGCGTGATGATCAATTCCTGAATAACTTTTTAGTCATCTTAATTTCATTACCGCTCAGTTCTAACTGATATATTCCGGCGGGAATATTATTGCTTATGTAAATTGATTGAGTGGAATTATCACCAGGATATTTTATAATGCCTGAATAAATTTTGCTGCCCTGCAGAATTAATTATTCTCACATTTTGAGAAGTATGGATATAAGAAGTTAATTCCTTAG
>JADGPX010000080.1 GCA_017882215.1 Chitinophagaceae bacterium
TATTTGAACTGGAAATAAATTAATGCAATTGCAGCAGCAGTCATTAAAAGTAAAGTCAGCCCTCCTAAAAAATTTGATAATTTACTGTTTGTAAATTCCTTCATTACTTTTTTATTATTGCCAATATGCATAATAACAGCAATTAAAACGGGCGCTGTTATACCATATAAAATTGCTGTATAAACAAGCGCCTGTATTGGACTTATACCAATAAAATCAAGAGATAACCCAATGAGAAGGGAAACTATAATGGTAATATAAAATGGTTTTGCCTTGGGAAATTTTTTATCAAGACCAGCATCCCATCCAAATGTTTCTGCAAGCATATAAGATTGTGAACCTGCTAATACAGGAATTGCTAAAAGTCCTGTACCAATAACACCAATTGTAAAAATTAAATAAGTCAGCTTTCCGGCTAAAGGTTCTAATGCTTTGGCAGCCTGATCTACAGTATCTATTCGCCATATGCCTGCCTTGTATAAAACAGAACCTGTGGTAAGAATTATAAAAAACATAACTACATTGGATAGAAACATTCCAATATTTACATCCTCTTTCATATTATTTAAAATTCTTTTATTAACCATTATTTTTCTTTTGCTATGTTGCCTGTCTTCGGCTTCCATAGTTGCCTGCCAGAAAAAAAGATAAGGGGATATGGTAGTACCAAGTATAGCAACCAATATTGATAAAAATTCTTTATTAAATTTTATTACAGGAACAAAAGTATTTTTTAAAACTGTTCCCCAATCCTGCTTAATTAAAAATGGTACAATGATATATAACAGTAAAGAAAGACAAAGCCATTTTAAGATCATTGCCAGCTTTCGATAAGGGTATTTAATAATTATAAACATTAAAATTGCTGTAAAGGTTATACTAAATGCAAAAGTCGGAATTTGAGAAAACATCATGTGACCAACAGCTCCCATACCTTGTATGTCTGCGCCAATATTCAGCGTGATTGCAGGCAGGCTAAATAATAACATCAGGTACAAAATACTTTTAGGATAATATTTTTTCAGTGTTACAGTTAATCCCTCTGAAGTAACTATTCCAATGCGGGCACACATTCCCTGGATAGCAGCCATTAGAGGAAAAGTTATTAGTGCTGTCCATAAAGTAGCATATCCAAATTGAGCACCGGCTTGGGAATACGTAGCAATTCCGGATGGATCATCATCGCTTGCCCCGGTAATTAATCCCGGTCCTAATATTTTAAAAACCTTTTTAATTTTTGCTGAAAACTTTGTGGATTTGTTCATTTAATTTGTTTAAAATATTTTTTCTTTTCTTAAAAAGTAAAGCAAGATATATTAAGACAATGAAAAGGGTAACTGAATTAACTATAACCAGATAAAGTGATTTATGATTTGGATTAAATAACCAGATTATGTCAGTTGCAAAACAGGTTAGTATTAAACCCATTGTGATGTAATATGATAATTTCATCATATTATAAGTAGTAAAGTTTTCAATAATGATTACTAAAATTAAAATAAATAATACAAGAAAGTACATCTTGCTAACCTAAGTGAGCACTGCAATCTATTTACAGCAATCCTTCTTCCTGAAGAAAAATTTCAACAGCCTTAAAAATCCGGAGAGTATTTTTTGCCCAGTAATCATGTAATTATTTTTTAGAAAATATATTGAGCAGGTTATATTCCAAACGCATCATAAAATAACTGTTGCTCAGGCGGTTTACATTACCGGCAAATTGTGTACGGTACGAAACATCAAGCCGGGCTATACTTGTTAAAAATAAATTGTACAGCCGGCGCTGCATCAACATAGTATTGCTTTTTATCAATAAAAGATTGTCCAGGTATTTCCAGGTACAAATTCATATTGGTTTGTTTATAGCTGGTATATTCCTTTGGAAACAAAAGTAATCCTGCAGATGTTGTATATGTTATCGCATGCAATGGCTGAAAAAATTCTGCTTTATGATCTATGTTATTCATTCGGTACGTGTAGCCAATGATGCAGATAGCGCCACTTTATTTTTTAATTTAGATGCTACTATTCCTGTGGCAATTCCTGAATTAACACCAACAGCGAAGAAGTCTTTTTAAAAAATATTCTACAAACAAATTGTGCCGATCAATTGGCTGTCATTTTTAAAAGTAATTTCCCAATAGACCCATTCATTTTCATCGATCCCTTTATTTATTTTTTCAATAAAATTTCTTGCATCTTCAATTGTTTCAGCTTTTGGTATATCAATGTATTTCAGGATTCTTTCATCTGAACGATGTACGAAAATTTCCTTTTCATCCTCCATATTCAACTGTCGTAAAGTCAAACGTTTAGTTGCCAGCTTTGGAAATGGGGTGAAATTGATTGTATTCATTCTTTCTCTAAAATACAACAGAAGGATGACAAACAGAGCTATGGGCTATACATCGCCTGCCTGCCGGGCCGGGAAGCCCTAAAGAACATCCGCATGCAAGAAAATTTTATTAAATAAAATTTCGGAGAACACCACTTAACTCCTGTACACCTATTACACCACTTTGTCGCCACAATATATTTCCGTTTTTGAGATGGCCAGTGTGGGTACGCCTTGTATATTGTATGCCATTACAGCATTGGGATTTTTGTCAACATCTGCTTTAATGATGTTAACAGTATCGCCCATTTTTCTTTTTAGCTCTTCCAGAATGGGTTTCATCATTTTACATGGGGCCGCATTACTCTGCAAAGAAGTTGACCAATACAGGTTTGTCGCTTTTGATACGTGCCGAAAATGTTTTTGGTTTATCACTTGTTTCCATAGTTTTATTTTACTTCTTCAAATTCTACATCCACTGTTTTCTCAGAAGTATCTTTTGAAACTGGTACTGCACAACCATTTGCTCCGCAACAACCGGTGTTGGTAGCTGCCTGGAATAAAAAAAAGGCTGCAATGATACCTGAAAGAGGATCATGATTTTGAATAGCCTGCACTGAAATAAAAACTCCCAGACCCAACCGCAGCCAGCGCATAAGGTGCCAGCCCGTGAACAATGTTTGTTTGATAGCTGCTATCATTTTACCTGATTTTATTTTGCAAACTCATCCATCCTCCGCCATTGTGTACTGCAGGAAAGCCATTTGATTTTAAAATATTTTTTGCTGAGGCGCTGCGCATACCGCTTGCACAGCAGGTGATAATGGTTTTATCTTTTTTCAATTTTGATAAATTACCTTGCAGATTTTGTACAGCAATATTCACTGAACCCTTAATATGTCCGCCCTGATATTCGCTTTTGCTGCGCACATCCAGGATAACGGCCCCATTCGCCACCAGTTCAGCATAATCTACTTTTGGCCCCAGGCCAAATAATTTTTTTAATGTTTCAAGCATACGTTTTTTTTATTGAAGTTTCGCATCCACATCAAACCAGCTACCACCATTGCTGCAGTTAATGCCCTGTGACTGTAAAAATGAAGCTGCCTGCTGGCTGCGTACACCACTTGCACAACACAGTACAACTGTTTGCTGAAGGGATTTAATTTCAGCTATCCGTTCTGCAATTTCCTGTAACGGGATGTTGATACTACCCGCCACATTACCTCCCATAAATTCATAAGGAGTTCTGACATCAATTATTGTTTTAGTTTTCATTATTTGTTTTCTTTGTTTTTTGAAAAATATTGAAAAACAAACCACCCATCATAGCGCCGTAAATTGTGCTGTTCAAAGGTTTGGAAGTGATGGGACAGGTGCCACTGGCGCAGCCCACATAATGATAATACAGGTACCCGCCAATTGCTCCTGCGATTATTCCAATCAATGTAAGTGGATATTTTTTGATGAATGACATCTTTTGATTTTAAATTTCAGCCATTGCAGTTGCAGCAACTCTGTTATTAAAAATTGGCGCACCGTTATAGTTTACCTCCCAGGTTACCGGTAATGCTTTTTTAAGCATGTTGCTCACACCACAATATTTTTCCTGCGAAAGGTTAACAGCATTCAGTGCTGCCTCTTTGTTGGTTTCTTCGCCGGTAAAGTCATACACAACATGCATCGCTATATATTGAATGGGCTGTTGTGTGCTTAACTCACCGGTTACTTTAATGTCAAGTCCCTGCACTTCTTTTTGTGATTTGCGCAGGATAGCCACTATGTCCATCCCGGTGCAACCGGAAAGGGCCATTAGTACAAAAGGTTTTGGAATGGGTCCGTTGTCTTCTCCACCCACTTTTTCAGGCCCGTCCATAATAATGGTGTGACCGTTTACCAATGTATTAAACTGCATTTTACCCATCCATTGGGTTTCGATTTCATGCTGTGCCATAGTTATTCAGATTTTTTGTTTGTACGAATTTTGAAAGGAGCATACAGCGGGCAAAACCCGATAAAACCAGTTAATACAAACACAGTTGCTAATATTAACAGCGCTATTCCCAGTGTGCCGCTGATAGTGTTGGTGAAATACAATACTGCGATAGCAATTGCGATAATGATGCGGAGAATTCTGTCTGCTGATCCCATATTCTTTTTCATTGTTTTGATTTTAGTTTATAGCACAAAAGTCAGGATAAAAAAAATGCCGGTTGGTGATAAATATCACATAGCGCCGTTTACCAAAATGCTGTTGCGGGAAAGACTGATTTTTTGTTGCTTTTGAAGCTGGTGCAATAACCGGGTAATAACTTCCCTGGGAGAATACAGTTCGTTGGCTATTTCCTGGTGAGTAATTTTTAATGTATTGTTTCCTGTTGCCTGCACACGTTTGATAAGATAATTCCAAAGTTGTTCATCCAATTTTGAAAATGCCATCAGCTCAATGGTTTCGAGTAATTCACCAAAACGCTGCGCCTGCACATCGCTTACAAAATTTTTCCATTCAGGATATTTTGTCCATTCGTCCACATATCGGACAGGCACCAGCAGCAGTTCCGTATTTTCTTCCATGATAGCTTTTACACCACTTTTTTTCTGTGCCAGGCAGCAGGTAAGCGACATGGCACAGCTTTCACCAGGAAAAATGTGGTACAAAAAATACTCATCACCATTATTATTTTGCAGCATAATGCGGATGCTGCCTTTTACAACCAGTGGAATAAACCGGATAACATCACCCGGGGTCATCAGAACATGGTTGGCAGGAAAAGATTTCTTTACTGCAATCTTTTCCAATTCAAGGTTCAGATTTTTATCTACAAAGCGGAAGGGTTTCATAAGCAGCAAATATCGCAAATAAGAAGGGTTTTGACAATGCCAACTTCAATGTATCAATCGGGTCCACGGTTAACACGCAGGTCTATGGGTGAAACATGGCCCTGGAAGCCCTAAAGAACATCTGGCAGGGAAGAAGCCTCCGGTAAATCGGTTCCTTGGGTTAAATACTCGGTAATTACCTGTTGTTTAATGTCCATAATTGGTTGTTTTTTAGTCAACCTATTTCAGGACGAGACATGTTTTATTTAGTTCATCCAAAACGTTAGGAATATTTATTAAGGGTTCTCTTTTTACTCAGATTTCCTTAGAATGTTTAAATAAAAAAAGAGTTGCTGTCCTGAGTTTGCAGCGAAGTAATCTCTTAAATGAAGCACCTCATTCACCCGAAGATTAGAGATAATCTCCTGAACGAAGGATAACCCTCACATGAAGATGCGGCAATGTTAATAACGACAAGCTTTCTTCATTTGAAGATGCGGCATTGATCTCCCCATGGCAAACGGAGTAAGAATATAACAGGTAAGATTAGACGATTACATTCTTTTGTGGATATTGATCTAAAGCTCAAAGAAACTTTATGGTAATTAATAAATCTAAATAGTTGTGTTAGCCGGGTAATTTTTGTACTCCTTCTTCTTGTGCCTTTCTGATATTCTTACGCCATAATTACTATAAAAAAATAATTAACCTTTATTTGAATTTTAAATTCATTGATATAATGTCAGAATTCATATCTATGTTTTTTGTATAATGCCCATACCGTAATTCTATCATATTTAAATGTTGCATACCAAAAACTCCCTTTGGAGGTGCGATACGAATACCTGCACCAAAAAAATTACTATTGAATTTTGAGAGGTCATAATTGCTGGTATAATATTGGTCTTGTGCTGTATGCTTTTGATAGGCTGCAAAATATTTAATTGCTGTTTGATTATAAAATCTATAAAAAGGGCTAATAGATAAAAAGGGCGTAATTTTTACCGGCACTTCAAGACTTGCAGTATGAGATTGCAGGCCCCAACTGTCGGTATAGTAACGATAATACGATCGCAGTATTATTTTATCGCCAAGGAAATAATTCAACCGTAATCCTATAGGTAATTTAAACCGCTGCGAAGGGAGGTTTTCAACATGCACCGTTCCATCGTTCCAATAAACACGATGAAAAGGCAAACCCAGGTCACCGCCCTGATAAACAAGATCCAGCAAAACAGAACCTTGTAATCTTGTATTGATTACCTGGGAAAAGGTAAAGGAACTGGTAATGGTATTCCTCGGCTTCGAAGGAATTGGCAGGCGTTTTGTTCCACCACTTGAATTTAAGGGTATCTCCCGGCCACTGGCTGTAGTTATATAAACAATACCAGTAGCCGTTGTTACAGTATCCAAAGGAATCAATTCATGAGGCAAGATCTGTTTTACTTTGTCAAAATAACCGGTGAGTTTCACATTAAACTCCCCATTGTTTTTTGTCTTTTTGGTAAACTCTGCATCAAGGCCAAACGACTTATAATTATATTCAGTTGAATAATACGCTCCGAGGCCGAATCCTGTCCCTTTTTGTTCATTTTCTACAGACCAGTTAAGCGATGGATAGATACGGGAACCGCCGATTTTGGAGGCTCCGGATTTATTAACAAATGCGGAAGAAGCAGAGGAATGATGGTCGTAGCCGAGGCCCGCAGTCAATGTATGCTTACGTTGCCTGGCATCCCATCCGATCCATTTTACATCCAGGCCATTGGAAAAATCAGTTACTTTTTCTGTACCGATGCCGCCGGTAATGGGAGAATGGTTGCCATCCTGCGTATAATAACTGGATACCAGGTTGATTTCATCTATTTTCAATGGTTTGGACTCGTAAGTAGCAGCATCCTTTGTCTGGAACTGAGAATACGCATGCAACATCATCATATAAATACCCACGAGGGTTAAACAAATCTTTTTCATGTATAATATTAAATTGTAGAAATTGATTAATTACATCCGCAACCACCGCCGGTTTTACCACCATTGGCGCCGGAGGCTCCTTCGCGATAGGATTGGAAATTGAGTTCATTCTTTTCCACCTTACGGTTGCCCAATATCATTTCAGAATCATTGATCCTGCTTTTTTGGTATTCTTTTAAATGGACACAGGAAGACAATATAACTCCTGCCATGGATACCAGGCATGCTTTTTTCAATATTTGTTTTTTCATATTTGATGATTTTAAGTGAACCTTATATTATTAGAAGAATAAACAGCATTGTTGTCATCTATTACAATAGCTTCAATATCTTTTATCTGGTTGATCAAGTCCAGCCCTGCTCTAATGCCCATTATCATAACCGGTGTGGTCATGGCATCCGCAATCTCCGCATTGAGCGTAATGATGGTGACGCTTTTTATACCCATCACCGGCAATCCTGTCCTCGGATCGATGGTATGTGAATACTTCTTACCATTAATCATCACAAACTTTTCATAATTGCCGGAGGTAGCCACCGCCATATCTGTTACATCGAGGTAAGAAAACAATTCATGAGAGGCATTGGGATTGGCAACACCTATCGTCCATGGCTTACCATTCGATTGTAATCCCCAGGTGGTAAGGTCACCGGAGGCATTTACAATACCGCTTTCCACACCATTTTTCTTTAGCAGCGCTTTTGCCATTTCGGCGGCATAACCTTTGCCAATACCACCAAAGCCAATACGCATTCCTTTTTGTTTCAGCATTACACTGCAGTTATCAGCATTTAAAATTACATTACGGTAATTGATTAGTTTAACCATTGATTTGGCGGTAGCTTTATCAGGGAGTGCCGTCATTGATTTGTCAAAATTCCAAAGACGTTTATCAATAGAGCCATAGGTAATATCAAATGCTCCGTCTGTAATAGTTGAAATTTTTATTGAACGTTTTATTAAATCAAATACTTCTTTATCTACTTTAACCGCACTAATACCAGCCTCTTTATTTATTTGATTTGTTTGGCTGTTATCATCAAAAGTGGTCAATAATTTTTCAATACGTTTTATCTCATTAACAGCATCATTAATACGTTCATCAGCCCAATACTTATCACCGGCAACAACAGTTATTTCAAAAGAGTTACCCATTAACTTCATTGTTCTTTTAAATTCCTGCTGTTGCGCTTTGATACTACTTATTTGCATCAATAAGGGCTTTTACCTCCGTTGTAAATTGCTCCGCATTTTCTTTTGGCAATCCATCCCATGCCTTTATTACTTTTCCTTCTGCACTTATTAATACAGTATAAGGAAACGACCCGTTAGGATTGTATTTGTCAGCAAGCATGTCGTTTTGCTTTACCAGTTGCTTGCTTAGCTGGTTCTTTTTGTTTCGGGGAAAATCTGCATTTATCAGCACCAGGTAAGTATCTGCCATCTTTGAAAATGTTTCATTTTCAAAAATCTCATTACGCATTCGCATACAAGGTCCGCACCAATCAGAGCCTGAAAAGTTTACTAAAATAAGATGGTGTTTTTCTTTTGCTGTTTGTACTGCTGTAGGAAAGTCTTGCTCCCACTTTGTAAAAGAGGTTGCAATAAAGCAAAAAGTAATTAATAATAATTTGTTCATTCGCTTTAATAATTTTTTCTAAAGTTCTATGATATTATTTACTCAGGCTGCCTCGTAGTATTTGAATAACATAAGTTTAACTACGTTTGCTACTTACTGCCCTGCCGGTCTTAATAGCAGAAACTTTTGAATTAAATATTCTTTGCGTCAGACCCCGGCATGTAAGTGACTTTAAAATCACAATAAGATAAAGGCTTGAATCTTTTTGTAATTTATATTATAAATTATATTGCCCTGTCTGCTATTATTGATACCTAAAACTAAAAAGAAAACGAATTAAAAGCACCACCAATCCGAATCCAACTCCTAACAAAACAACACTCCCTGCTTTTCAAATTAAATTTAAAATGTAGCACTAACAAGCTGTACAGCCAATTAAATATCTTTTTTTGTACGGTTGCCCGGACAATAATAGTTTAGTAGATGCTGATCAACGGAAATTGGTTGGCTCGAAAAATAAATTATTAAATCACCCAACTATTTTTTAGCAGGCGCATCTATTCAACTGCAGGCATTGTAGTAAAAAATATATTATCACTTTAAAACATCATTTATGAAATTCAACAAAAAGTTCAGCTTCAAAATGGTGTTGAAAAAATAATCCCTACCGTTACATTAACACAACAGAAAATAGTAAACAGTTATATACATTAGAACAGGATTTTAAAGACAATGTGGACAAAAATGGTTGATAAATTCTTTTGAACCATGCGTTGGAACTTTGGCATTTGTTGACTGTATACGGAAAATATGCTAACCCCGAAAAGATAATAAATGAAGACAAAGAAAAATTTATGAACCTGCGAATCGAAGGTATATTTTTTAAAATACTTCTTTACTACCCAGAAATATAACGCTACAACTGCTCAATTACTTTTTGTAACCTTGCTCTAATTTCTGTCGCAATATCAGCAAGTTCTTCATTTTCTATTGCTTGCATGGAGGCTGCCGGATCAACAGCAGAAACCTCCACCTGGCCTGCTACTTTTTCCTGAACAATCACATTACAAGGCAACATGACTCCGATTTTATCCTCTGCCAGTAAGGCTTTATAGGCAAATGGCGGATTGCAGGCGCCCAGGATTTTATAGTTATAAAAGTCCACATCAAGCTTTTTCTTTAATGTAGCTTTTATGTCAATTTCTGTCAATATGCCAAAACCTTCAGCTTTGAGCGCTTCTGTAACTTTTTGAATTGCGTTGTCGAAACTTTCGGCAATTGTTTTACTAAAATAGTATTTCATGATTGTTTTATTTTTCAGGTTGAAAAATTATTATTCAATGAGTTTATTTTTGCTGATATAATATTATTGTCATGATATATTTTAAAGACAAATATTTTTAATAGCGCTGATCTTTTTCATTTTCTTTTTCGAAACCGGTTCAACCATGCCAATATTACAAAAAAGAAGACGAGTAAGAAGAACCACCAGAACATGTGCATTCCCCAGAAAGAGTAATCTCCATTGCCGTGATGAAACATAGTTTTATAATTTTATTTTTTAAAAATTATTATTTAATGATGTGATTTATTGTCATCTTTCTTTTCTGTTTTATTATCCATTCATTTCATTTTATTCATTCCCTTCATCTTATTCATATCCATATTTTTTCCCTTCATCTTTTGCATCATATCCATCATTTGCTGATTTCCCATCATAGTTTTACACATTGAGGACATCATACTGGTGTCACTTTTACATGTTTCCATCATACCCGTCATCATGCTTTGCATCATGCCGGGATTATCTTTCATCATTTTCATCATTGTTCCATGGTTTTCCATCATCATCATTTTACCGTCTTTGCTATTCATCATTGCCTCCATCATTTCTTTCGACATGTTACTATTATTAGCAATTGTGTCCATGATTTCCTTTCTTGTATCCTTGTTTGAAAGAACTTGTTTTATATCTGTACTGGATTGGCAGGATGCGAACAGAGTAATTAAAGCAATAGCCAATGTAACTTTTTGTAATGTTTTCATGATTTAAATTTTTTGTTTAAGTTAATAAAT
>JADGPX010000081.1 GCA_017882215.1 Chitinophagaceae bacterium
TTCTAAATTCATACCACTTTTTATTTACCCAATCTAATGGGGAAGTTTCCCCTCGATACCAAGTGTTTGAATATTCACTAGCTTTTGGTACAAAAGATGAATATTTCCTGGTGGTTATCTGAAATTTAGGTTTCCATTCTTTAGTTGCTTGACCATAAATGATAAACTCTATTTCATTTTTTTGATCTGTTCCACAAGAAGGAAAAAACAAAGAATACTCTTTGTTAATGAACGTAGGGTTAGTCTTTCTTATATTTTCGCAAAAAGTGGAAAGATTTTTTTCAAAAAGCATTTCGTATTCTTTTGAAAAGACTGAATAATTTTTCATTTTTTGTATAGTTTTAATGCATTTATCAAAACAGATTTTATTTCTTTCGCAAGCCATTCCGGCTGCAAGACTTTCACGCTATCTCCAAGCATTAATATTTTTTGCTTCAATTCAAAATTTGGTATTACTGATAGCTTTACCAAAAACTCATCTTTTGTTCCTTTAATGATTTGCTGTGATCGATGCAGGGGCAATGCTTGTATATATTTTCCCTGCAAGTGAGTGAAAGATAATATTACATCTTCCGGCTTGCCCATTGAGAATGTTAATCCTACTATGTTCTCAAAAAGCTTTGCAGGATTGAGTTTTGGGTCAGGTGTAAATGTATCAGTGAGCAATTCAACACTTTCTATTCGGTCAATCCCAAATGTTCTGAATTCATTTCCCTTGATTAACCCAACTATATACCATCTGTTTTGATATTCTTTCAACAGGTATGGTTTCATTCGGTAACTTTTCCTTTTGCCTGTTTCATAATTTTCGTGAGTAAAGAATATTATCCGGTTATTTTTAATAGCAAATAGAAATGATTTAAGGTTTTCAATACCTTTCAGATTTCCATCCGTTTCAAATGAAATATAACTCATAGTATCTTTACCATCTTTTAAGCTTTCGGTCAACAAATCTGCGGTGCTAACAATTTCAAGGAATTTCATAAATGCATCATAATTGAAGCTTTCTTCTTTGTCAACATAATATCCATTTTCAGTTCTGTTATATTTTATTTCTATTCCAAACTCATAACGTATTTGCTCAATATTTCTTTGCAGTGTTCTCTCTGAAATCTCAAAACCATGATCTGATAAATGACCTCTTAAAACCTGGAAAGAAGGAGATTTTGTTGATGTAATTTTTTCAACAATAAGAAGATAACGCTTAATTGTTCCCTGTGCAGACATAACAATTCTTAACTTTCATTAAAGATACTTTTTTTGTTTTTAGCTTTATAGATAGGTATAGATTAAAATCAAGATGCGATTTTTTATGAAAAATATCAATAGTCTAATGCATTTTTACCTAAAGGCTCCTTTCCTTTTACCGGTGTTTCTATCGGATGCAAAGCATTAGTGTGATCAAAAAATAAAAAAGCATCATATCGATTAGGAATAACTGAAAGCGAATAAATTCCGGTCCTATCTAAAGGATGATAAATTACACCGATACCCATATGAGACATCCATCTTAGCATATTTGGCTTATCTTTCAGTTCTTTACAAATAATAATTTTGTTCTCTGTATTTAGTTGATGCATTTTTTGTTCCCATGAGCTATCATCAGCAAAGGCAATAGGCATTTCTTGATAAGCAGTTCCCCATTTTTCAGCAGCAATAACGGAACCTATATAAGAGCCCAAACCTATAATAAATACATTTTTAACTCCGTATTGATATCGTAGCAAATTCCCAAGGTTTATTTTACCCTCCCAATGCATGGTAGCATATTGTGCATCGCCTACATGATTATTATGTGCCCAAATAATCGCCTTAGAGTTAGGTCCATATAATTTTAAAATCCGGTTGATAGTTTCCAACATATGATTATCCCTGAAATTCCAGGCATCAACAGCATTACCTCTAGTCCTCAGATAAAGCTCGCCATCAAATACTACAAGTGCATCTTGATCCATCGCAAAATCGGTTTCTGTTGTATATAATTTTTTAAATGCTAATGCATGAACGATGTGCCACAAATTGTTAGCAGCTTCTTTACAGGTAATAATTCCTCTGGATAAAACTTTTGAATATTGTTGTTCATCATTTGCATAAGGTTTAAAACACTGCTGAAATTTTTTTACAGCATTCATTGCAGCTGTATCAGAAGGCTTAAGAAAAGGCATTATTTCATTTGCAGCTTCAGCAATATTAAAAAGATCCAATCCATAAAATCCAATTTCATCTTTTGCAGATCTATTTTGGTTAAATTCATTTAGCCAGCCAACTAGCGATGCCACTTCATAATTTGCCCAAAGCCATGTAGGCCAACGATTATATTCTTTTAATAAAGTGATAACGGCATTACTGTCTTTTTTTTCTGCTTTAATAAAATTATTTACTTTATAAGAGTCAGACCAGTCGCCCTCAACCGCAATAAAGCTGAAGCCTTTTTCTTTTATTAAACGTTTGGAAATTGCTGTACGCCAGGTATAATATTCTGATGTTCCATGAGATGCTTCACCCAACAAAACTATCCGTGAAGTATCTATTTCTTTTAATAATATATCGAGATCTTTTTCATTGTTAAGAGGATGATAAGGTATTTGTAATATCTGATTTTTTTTAGAAATTATTTGTTCATTAGCATGACGTGAAGCATTACAGGATTGTAAAAAAAATAATATAAAAAACGATATGTGTTTGCACATAAATATATGTTTCTCTAATATCAATTTTACGTCGATTTAAAAATTAAATTACTTAATGATTTTTTATAACGATCAAACTGCTGGCGAGGCCACATTTGTTTTAATCGTTCTCTAACAATTCATCATTGGCATCCTTCTGTAAAGAAAGGATAATCATTATAATTCCAAAGACAATAAAAATCAATCCACACCAGCGATTTACAACCTGTGTGTTTTCTAAAGAAGTTGCAGTAAAGCTATATCCCAGCAACAGTAATCCAATAAGAGTAAAAAAGCTGCCAATCACAAAACGGAGATCAAATAATTTGTTCATACAATATTTTTAATAGAAGAATATGTTTAAAATAATTGTGACAATCAATACTGCTATACCCAGCCAAAGTGGATTCTTATACCAAACTTTGGCCTTGTCTTTTTGTTTAGGTGTAAGACTGTAAACGAGTCCCACTAAATCTTCATTTGGTTTACGCTTTGTCATTGTACTTATGATCGCAGTAACAATAAAGCATACAATGAATGCAATGCCGGCAATATTAAAAGCCTGGCTGGTACCGGAATAGAATGTATGGATATTGGCTATCCAGCCGCCCTTACCTTCTGCAGTTGTTAATCCATGTGTAATTGCAGCGGCAGTTGTGCCGGAAAGCAAACCCCAGAAAGCGCCGTTTGCTGTCGTTCTTCGCCAAAACATTCCTAAAAAGAAAGTCGCAAAAAGGGGTGCATTCACAAAGCTGAAAACCAATTGCAGCAGATCCATAATACTATTAAACCCTCTTGCAACGTAAGCAGTTAAAATGGACAATAAAATTCCCACAACAGTAGTAACTCTGCCTACATTAAGATAATGTTTATCAGATGCAGATTTTTTTATGTGTGATTGATAAATATCATATGTCCATACTGTATTGAATGCTGTAACATTCCCTGCCATTCCTGACATGAAGGATGCAATTAAAGCAGTGATACCAACTCCCAATATTCCACTGGGATAAAGTTTTTGCAACATTATCGGTAAGGTCATGTTATAATCTGTATCACCGTTTATATTTTTAGGCAGATCAAATCCGGAGAATTGATTTTGCAATGCAAGCAGTAAAATGCCCGGCAGAATTACTATCAATGGCATCATTATTTTTGGAACCGTTGCAATGATAGGTGTACGCCTTGCAGCATTTTGATTCTTAGAGATCATAGCTCTTTGTACTACTAAAAAATCTGTGCACCAATAACCAAATGCAAGAACAAAACCTAAACCAAACACAAGGCTAAATGCATCTACACCCATGGGGTTTGTAGCAGCGCTTCCCATTCCTTTCCATAGATGCAGCTTGGCATTATCTACATTGTGTATGATACCCTGCACACCGCCTGCTTTTTGCAATCCGATATAAACCAGCGGCGCAATACCAAGCACAATTAAAAAGAATTGCAACACTTCATTATACACTGCACTTGTTAATCCTCCTAAATATATATAGGCAAGAACAATTCCTGCAGCCAGCCAGATCGATACATCAAAGTTCCATCCCAGCACGGTTTGCATCAGCATAGCGAGTGCATATAAAGAAATGCCGGAAGAAAAAACTGTCATCACTGCAAAGGAAAGTGCATTAAATGTCCGGGTCTTTTCATCAAACCGAAGCTTAAGATATTCCGGCACACTACGGGCTTTGCTTCCATAATAAAAAGGCATCATAAATATGCCGAGAAATACCATTGCAAAGGCTGCACCCAGCCAATAATAATGCGTAGTGTACATTCCATACTTTGCACCGCTGGCAGCCATGCCCAACACTTCTTGTGCACCCAGGTTAGCAGATATAAATGCAAGTGAAGTGATCCACAAAGGGATGCTTCGATTGCTCATTAAAAAATCATTTCCTGTTTTTACCCGTCGTTTTAGAAGAATACCAATACTCACAACAAACAAAAAATAAATTGCAATAATTGCGTAATCTATAGCGTGAAGATTCATAAATACGATCTTTTAAAAATATAAGAATTAATATTTAAGCATTAGCCAAAGCCCTGTCCAAATGTACATATTAGTTTGGCTCCAATTACTGCAATTGTTTTAGAATTAGATATAATTTTTTTTTAAAAGATCATAGAATTAATATTATAATCATAACTAAACATACACAACTCCACAACCGGCACTCATAAGGCAAGAATTTTTGAGAAGCTGAACATAGAAAATGTTTTTCAGCTTAATAAGCTTGCTGTTCTTTACGATATTAAAAATAGAGATTGTGGTATTTAAGGCAAATAAGAAATAAGGAAGTTATGGAGAATAAAAAATTTGATCTTGAAGATAAATTGGTAAAGTTTGCATGCATGTGTCTTGATGTTTGTGATCTTTTTCCCCAGTACCAAAATGGGACAAAACGGCGAAGCCTGTCCGACTGGCGTCAGCCGGGCAGGCAAAATAAAATTGCTTCAACTTTCTAATTTCTAATTCCTTATTTCTTATTTATGATAATTTTTCATTCTCTGTTCTTTGTATCAATCCAAATGGTAACAGGCCCGTCATTAATAAGTTGCACTTTCATATCAGCGCCAAACTCTCCGGTATGTATTATTTTACCAAGATCAGTGGCTAACTGAATAATAAATTTTTTATACAGAGGTATTGCAATCTCTGCTTTGCTTGCTTTTATATAAGAAGGGCGGTTTCCTTTTTTGGTTAATGCATGCAAAGTGAATTGGCTTACGGCTAAAATGTCTCCGTCAATATCTTTTACAGAAATGTTTGGCACATTATTTTCGTCATCAAAAATGCGCAGGTTAACCACTTTGTGGCTGAGCCATTCAATATCTTCAATCGTATCTGCATCTTCAATCCCAACAAACACAAGTAATCCGTTTTTAATTTCACATTTTTCCCGATAGCTACCGGGATTATTATCAATCATCACACTTGCCTGCAAAACCCTTTGTATAACTGCTCTCATAAATAAAATTTTTTAAATGGCGATGCTAACAATTCAACTAATACATTACTACCACATTTTTTTTGTGGCAGCAAATTTATTTTATCCTCAAAATGTGCAAAAATCAAAAAACTCAATACCCGTCTGGTTTAAAAAACTTTGCACATCTCTTTTCCACAGGTGTTAATATTTAAGAGTTTGTTTGTTGAGATAGAAAAAATAGTTTCGTTCTCCACGCCTGCCTGACCGGTAGGCAGGTTTGCCAAAACTAACTATTAACCCTAAAATAATTTTTAATCTTATGTCCAATAAAAATCAGTCTGCAAAAGGACTTCAGTTTCCCCGTCAGTTTACCAAAGCAGGTACTTCTCCATATGATATGTTTGAATACGATTACCGCACCTCGGTGATCAAGAATACTTCGGGTGAAATTGTTTTTCAAATGGATAATGTAGAAGTACCTAAACAATGGAGCCAGATTGCTACAGATATTTTAGCACAAAAATATTTTCGTAAAGCAGGAGTGCCGCAGGCAGATGGTTCAACAGGAAGAGAATCTTCTGTTAAGCAGGTAGCACACCGTCTTGCACATTGCTGGCGGGTTTGGGGTGAGCGTTATAATTATTTTGCATCAAAAGAAGATGCACAAATTTTTTATGAAGAGTTAGTATATGGTATTTTAAACCAGGTTTGTGCTCCTAACTCACCTCAATGGTTTAATACAGGCTTGCATGAAGTGTACGGTATAAAAGGAAAACCTCAAGGTCATTATTATGTTGATGAAACTGATGGACAATTAAAAAAATCTACATCAGCTTATGAGCGCCCTCAGCCACATGCATGTTTTATTTTAAGTGTTGAAGATGACCTGGTAAATGAAGGAGGAATAATGGATCTATGGGTAAGAGAAGCAAGAATTTTTAAATACGGAAGTGGAGTAGGAACTAATTTTTCAAGCATACGTGGTGAAGGTGAAAAACTCAGTGGCGGAGGTACTTCCAGCGGCTTAATGAGTTTTTTAAAAATAGGTGATAGAGCCGCAGGTGCAATAAAAAGCGGAGGTACTACAAGGCGTGCAGCTAAAATGGTTTGTCTTGATCTTGATCATCCCGAAATTGAAACTTTTGTAAACTGGAAGCTTGAGGAAGAAAAGAAAGTAGCTGCCTTAATTGCTGCTGGTTATCCAAGCGATTATGAAGGGGAAGCATACAAAACTGTAAGCGGGCAAAACAGCAATAACTCTGTAAGAATTCCGAATGAATTTTTTCATGCTTTGGAAGCAGATGGTGATTGGGAATTGAAGGCAAGAAGCGATGGAAGAACTATGAAGAAAATAAAAGCAAAAGGTCTTTGGGATAAAATTACCAATGCTGCATGGAATTGTGCTGATCCGGGAACTCAATATAATACTACTATTAATGAATGGCATACCTGCCCTGAAGGCGGACCGATAAGAGCAAGCAATCCCTGCAGTGAGTATATGTTCTTAGACAATACAGCATGCAATCTTGCTTCAGTTAATCTTCGCAAATTTTTTAATGAAGATGATAATAGCTTTGATGTTGCAGGCTTTGAATACACTGTAAGATTATGGACAACTGTTTTGGAAATTTCTGTGCTGATGGCGCAATTTCCAAGTAAAGAAGTTGCTCAGCTTTCTTATGATTACAGAACGCTCGGGTTAGGCTATGCAAACTTAGGAAGCATGCTGATGGTTAGCGGCATTGCATACGACAGTGAAGAAGCCCGGGGAATTGCGGGTGCACTTACAGCGATCATGACCGGCATTGCTTACAAAACATCTGCCGGGCTTGCAGAGCATTTAGGAACATTCAGCAAGTATGAAGAAAATAAAAATCACATGCTTCGTGTTATGCGTAATCACCGTGCTGCTGCATACGATGCAATGGATGCATATGATGGAATTGAAATAAAGCCTCAGGGTATCAATGCAAAATATTGTCCTGATTATTTATTGAAAGCTGCAACAAAAGCATGGGATGATGCAGTGATGATGGGAGAAAAATTTGGTTACCGCAATGCACAAACAACTGTGCTTGCACCAACAGGAACAATTGGATTGGTTATGGATTGCGATACCACCGGTGTTGAACCTGATTTTGCTTTGGTTAAATTTAAAAAACTAAGCGGCGGCGGTTATTTTAAAATTATTAATCAAAGTGTGCCGCAGGCATTGCGCAATTTAAAATACAGTGAAAAGAAAATTGACAGGATTGTAAATTATGCAAAAGGTCATGCAACGCTGAAGAGTTCTCCTCATATCAATGATAAAACTTTAGCTGATAGAGGATTTCTTCCGGAGGAAATTAAAAAGCTTGAAGACAGTCTTGCATCTGCATTTGACATAGCTTTTGTATTTAATGTTTTCAATTTGGGTGAAGAATGTTTACAACGTTTACGATTTACAAAAGAGCAATACCAAAATTTTGAATGGAACTTTTTAGAAGCATTAGGATTTACAGAAGAACAGATTGAAGAAGCCAATGAATATATCTGCGGCACCATGACAGTAGAAGGCGCTCCTTATTTAAAAGAAGAACATCTTCCGGTTTTTGATTGCGCCAATAAATGCGGGCAAAAAGGTGAAAGGTATATTCATTTTACAGGACATATCCGTATGATGGCAGCTGCACAGCCTTTCATCAGCGGAGCAATTTCAAAAACTATTAATCTTCCAAATGAAGCAACGATTGAAGAAATTGCTGAAGCTTATAAACTCAGCTGGCAATTGGGTTTAAAAGCCTGTGCGCTTTATCGTGATGGCTCTAAATTGTCTCAGCCATTGAGCAATAAAAGTGATAAGAAGAAGAAAACAATTGACAATGGGCAACCGGCAATTGGCAATGAAAATAAAGAAGCAAGAATTGTTGATATGAGCACACTTACTGTTGAAGACCTGCTGGAAGAAGTAAATAAAAGAGTACAGAACAGTGCAGACACTTCTTTAAAACGTCAGCTTGCAATGATAGTAGAACGCAGAGCTTTACCTGCAAAGAGAAGAGGCTTTACACAAAAAGCAAAAATAAACGGGCAGGCATTGTTCCTGAGAACAGGTGAATATAATGATGGAACATTAGGCGAAATTTTTATTGACATGTCTAAGGAAGGTGCTACTATGCGTAGTATGCTTAACTGTTTTGCAATTGCTATTTCAATCGGTTTGCAATACGGCGTTCCATTGGAAGAGTTTGTTGAAAAATTTGTGTTTACCAGGTTCGAGCCGTCCGGTATGGTTGATCATCCGAATATTAAAACCACCACTTCCATTATTGACTTTATGTTCCGCTCTTTGGCTTATGAATACCTGGGAAGAAATGATCTGGTGCATGTACTTGACAAACCTGAAGTGCAAAATACAGGTAATGAAAAATGGGATGAGGCAACACCAACCATTGGTGAAAGAGTTCATGAATTAAGTGAGGTAAGAGTAGTAGGAACTTCGCCTAATGGTAATCTGCCTACCGGACAGGCAGGTGGACAGCCGCCACAAGTGAGAGCTCACAGGATGGAATCAATAAAGAAGGTTCACAACGGAATGCCTGCCCGTTCGGCAGACGGGGATGCCGTTAACGCTGCCGCCAAAAGCATGCAAAGCGATGCACCTCCCTGCAATATTTGCGGTCACATAACCATCCGCAGCGGCACCTGTTATAAATGTTTGAATTGCGGCAACAGTATGGGTTGCAGCTAAAACCTCTAAATCTCCCTAAAGGGAGACTTGTGAAGTATTTTAATTTTAGAACACATAAGCACATAAAAAGAGTCATCTGAAAAGATGGCTTTTCTTATGCAACCATTTTACTTCAATAAATAACTATAATAAGCAATAGTTTCTTGCTGAATTATTTTAGTTTTATAGTACTTAAATAAAAAACGTTTTCGTTTAATAAAATTCTATGAATAAGTTTTTACTTGTTTTATTTTTTTCCGGTTTACTCCAGTCAACTCATGCGCAAACCAATCCTGCATTAAATCTTCCTAAAGATGCCAAGGTAGAAGGCTCTATTATTGACATGCGAAGCAGGCAACCGCAGAACAATGAACTGATAGTTTTTAAAAGCCAGAAGAACGGAAACGAATACCAGGCAATAAGTGATTCATTAGGAAAATTTACTACACGTTTACCCGCAGGAGATAAGTACGAGATCTTTATAATGGGTTTTAAAGATTCAACAAGCTATAATATTCTTGATATTCCTGCACTCGGTCCAAATGCTTATTATAAAAATCCATTTACAGTAAACCTTGAATTTGATCCTCCAAAAACATTTGTACTTGATAATGTCGAGTTTGATTTTGGTAAAGCAACGCTTCGTCCTGCATCTTATAAAACTTTAGATGAATTAGTAGATTACCTGCAGCGTAAAGCAGATGACAGGATACAGACTGGCGGACATACGGATAACATCGGAAGTGAGGCAAAAAATAAAATACTTTCTTTGGAAAGAGCAAAATCTATTGTTGCATACCTGGTATCCAAAGGAATTGATCCTGCAAGATTAACAGCCAAAGGTTATGGATCGATGGAACCGATAGAAGAAAATAATACTGAAGCAGGAAGGCAAAAGAACAGGAGATCTGAAGTGAAGATATTGGAATGAAGTGCCATCATTTATTAAAATAATTTCTTTTTATAACAACAAAATAAATCTTCCGGTTACAAAGGGTAAGATAATTACATAAACGGGTTAAATTGCTGGTTAAATATTGCATTCATTGTATAAGAAAGAATTAATTTCGTCTCCAAAATAAATTTATATGAAAAAATTCTTTTTATCAATACTTACCATTGCCACAGTTGGCTTTACGTATGCTCAAACGGCTGATGAAATTGTAAATAAGCATATTGAAGCAATAGGTGGTGCAGATGCATGGAAAAAGGTAAACTCAATGGTTACAACAGGTACTTTAAAAGTGCAAGGTGCAGAAATAGCAATAAGTCTGACGGTGCTTAACGGAAAAGGTTCCCGCCAGGATATCACTTTCATGGGGATGAACGGATACCAGATTGTTACTCCTACTCAGGGATGGAAATTTTTTCCCTTCCAGGGACAAAAAGAGGTTGAGCCAATAACTGCTGATGACTTAAAAGAAGCTCAGGATGAATTAGATGTTCAGGGTAGTCTGGTAGATTATAAA
>JADGPX010000082.1 GCA_017882215.1 Chitinophagaceae bacterium
TTGCAGACGTATGTAACTGATAAAGCAATGAGTGGAATATTTTATCAGCTTGGGCTTGAAGAACAAAAAATTCGTAAGGACCCTGCAGCAAGAACAACAAATCTTCTAAAGCAGGTGTTTAGTATAAAATAAAATTTTGAACAAACTACACTAATACCAATATCAAATTGCGGGAAGAGGTGTTAAGTAACAAAACAATCACCCGCCCAGCAGTGTTACTCATTTTTGATGGATCAACAATGGCTTCAAAAACCTCATGCACAGGCTTACCCATCATAAGCGCTGCCTTTATTTCAAGTGTATCATTGCTCATAACAGTAATTTTTTATTTTAAAGTTAGGAGAATTTTATTTTTTTATCTATCCTGATATTACAGGTTTTCATCAAATGAAACTTTACTAACTTTATTCAAAACAGAAACATATGGACCAGCGTATTATTAATCTCTACGATGAATACACACATAAACCTCTCAACCGGCAGGAATTTTTAAAACGTCTTGCTGTGTTAGCCGGCGGCACAGTTGCTGCAATGAGCCTGCTGCCATTACTGGAAAATAATTATGCAAATGCTGCGGTTACTACAGACCATGACCTGTTTACAGAATACATCACCTACCCTGGTGTACCTAATGAAATGAAAGCCTATGTGGCAAGACCAAAAAAAGATAAGAAATATCCGGCAATTGTCGTGATACATGAAAACCGCGGATTAAATGAACATATAGAAGATGTGGCAAGGCGTGCTGCTAATGAAGGTTATTTAGCAATTGCACCCAATGCATTGGCAGCACTTGGCAAAACAGCTGCGAACGAAGATGAGGCAAGAAATTTTTTTGGCGAATTAAAAGCAGAAGATAACCTGAAAAACTTTTTAAATGTTTTCGATTACCTCAACACCCGTAAAGATTACAACGGCAATGTAGGTTGTGTGGGCTTTTGCTGGGGCGGTGGCATGAGTAATAAATTAGCAGTAAACGTGCCTTCACTAAAAGCAGCAGTTGCTTTTTACGGTGCACAGCCCGCAGTTGAAGATGTGCCTAAAATAAAAGCAGCTGTACAATTACATTATGCAGGTTTGGATGAAAGAATAAATGCCGGTATACCTGCCTACGAGGAAGCGCTGAAGAAAAATAATATCACTTACGAGTTATACATGTATGAAGGGGTTAATCATGCTTTTCATAACAATACCTCTCCTACCCGTTATAATGAAGCAGCCGCAACTCTTGCGTGGAAAAGAACAATGGAATTTTTTAAAAAATATGTAAAATAATCCGATAATACTTTTCCTCCACATGATAAGTTTCACAAAAAATATTAATAAGAAAAAAGAGGTAGACATTGTTAATGATGTGCTTGAAGAATGCATTCTTGCTTATCCTGTATCATCATTTGTAATAAGTCTTTACAAGCAATACATGCAGCGGGGCAGCCTAAGTAAAAAACAATTGCAGGGATTGCACAGCAAAGCGTCTAAAATTAAAAATATACAACAAAACAAACTTGCTACGCTGGAAGCCATTATAAAAAAAATGCCAACAAGAAATAAATCAGAATTACCGGAGAACAAACCGATGTTTGAAAAAGATGAAAGTGTTGGCGGGATAATAACAACAATCCTTACAAAGTATCCGCATCATAAAAGAGTATTGTTTCTCAGGTCGAAATATGAAAATAATGATCTGCTTTCAGCAATAGAGATCGGCGAATTAAAAAAGTTTGAAAAAATTCTTAAGTAAAAGTATGAATAGCTTTTTAGCGCTAAAAATGGAAAGAGAAAAATTAGTCTTCCATCACAAAAATGGAACTGTAGAAGGAATTTATATTAATGCCGGAAATGCATCTCCGCTGGTTATAATTATAAACGGGCACAACGGTTTTTATAATTATGGAATGTTCCCATACATACAACAAAAGCTTTTTGAAAATGGTATCTCTTCCTACAGCTTTAATTTCAGCCATGGTGGTGTAATCGGTAATGCTGATCTTTTTGAAGACCTGGAAAAATATGAGCAAAACTGTATGAGGCTGGAAACAGAAGACCTTATAAGTGTTCTTCATAATTTAAATAAAGAATTCAGAGAGCACTCAAAAATATATTTGTTTGCTCATAGTCTTGGCGGTGTGCCTGCTATTTTTGGAGCAAAAAAAATCATAGAAGAAAAAATAAAAATTGATGGGATCATTTTAGTGAGCACAATTAAAACTTTAAACTTTTGGCCGCCGGAGATGCTTAAGGAATGGGCATCAGCAGGTGTTTATTATAAAAAGAACAACAGAACCAAACAGGAACTTCCGCAGGGATTTGAATTTTTGCAGGAAATTTTAAAAAGTAATAAAGATTGGAATGTAAAACAGGCAATACAATCACTTAACATTCCAATACTCATAATTCATGGTGCAAATGACGAAGCGGTTCCGGTTGAACACGGAGAATCTCTTTTTTCATGGATAAAAAATTCTAATGCAAATGCCCGGCTAAAAATTGTCCTGAATGCAACGCATACTTTCAATACCAAACATCCTTTTGAAAAAACCAGCAATGAATTAGAAGAACTTATAAAAACAACCGTAGAATGGATACATACAGATAATTGAATCTGGATAGATACATCTAATTAAAATCCTGCAAATAAATAAAAAACCCTTCCGTTTTTGGAAGGGTTTTTCTTAGAAAGAAATAAGAATTATTATTTTACTTTCAAATCAATTGTATTTGCATCACCACCACCCACTTCACAATTAACACTCAGTCTGTCTGCACTAATACCTTCATTGCTCATCAGGTACATTTTTATTGCATCGGTTCTTTTGTTACAAACTGCCTGTGAAGCTTTAGAAGCTGCAGGATATCCTGTAATTGTAACTGTACATAAAGGACTTTCTTTTAATTTACCCGCTGCTGATGCAAGAATTGCTTTTGCATCTGCACTTAAAGTATTTGAATTTCCTTTAAAAGAAAGGCTTGGCAAATCACCTACTGTGCATGTTGCTATTGTTGAGTCCTTTTTTACCATATTATTACAACATTCAGGAGGAGGGCATTTACCAACACCATCAGCATCTACAGGTTGACAATATGTTGGGGTGATTAGCTCTTTATCTTTACAATCAGGTACACCATCACCATCTGTATCTCTTGTTACACCATGTGTATCAACAGGGCAGCCTGCAGGAGTATTTGGTTCTTTATCAAATATATCTGCAACACCATCACCATCTGTATCTTTCAAATTAAGTTGAGATCTTAATATATCTATTTGATTTTGAAGATTGCTGTTCATACGTGCAGCAGGGTTATCAAACATAAGTTGTGGCTTAGCTTTATTTCCTAAAGAAAACTCTACGCCAAGAAATGCATATGAAAATTTATCTTTGTGAGGTTGTTGTCCTGGATAAGTCGGACCGTTCCTGGTATCCATATAAGAGTAACCATCCAGGTTATCAGCATCTACAAAGTGCATCCGATATCCCAGATCCAGATTAAGTGATCTAGTAAGATTAAATTTTAAACCAAAACCCACAGGTACAAAGAAATGATTTACAGATTTTTGATTTGGATCACTAAAATAACGATGTGAAGCTGATGTTGTATATGGCGCCGACCCTCCTGGAGTAGCCGGAATTCTGGAAACAATCCAAGGTGTATAGTTAGCTATACCACCACCTAAAGATACATAGGGTATAACTTTGTTTTTTACACTTAACCAGTTTATATTACCCAGTGTAAAAACACCACTTAAACTGGCAGCATAATGTAAAAATGTTTCGAATGATTTTACAGCTCTATACGCAGGGAAGGCTGGAGGTAGTGCACCACTAACAGAAGGATCATTTAGCTTATTGTCCTGGTTACCTTTTAATTTACCGCTTATAATATCTAACTGTAATGCACTCCAATGAGTTACCTGGTACTTAAGATTAACTCCGAACCCTAAATCAACCGGATTCGTACTAAAATTATTTGAGCCGCCTATAGCAACCATAGAGTATAATGCACCGACATTTATTCCAATAGACCATGTTCTAAATTGATTTCTACCGGAAAAAGGTTTAATTGTATCGGTATAAGTTTGTGCACTAACCGAAATTGTAAGGGCCATAAATATGGCTAGCAGCGCTGTATGCTTTTTATTAATGTTACACATAAAAGATGATTTTGATTAATTATTGATTAGTAAATATATAAAAAAAATAATTTAACAAATTTATATTTTTTCTCATAAAAAAATGAGATTTAAAAAACTTATATTCTTTTTTGCAAAATTAATTAATTTTTTCTTGAAAAAGGTAAAAGTTATTAAGCAATTTTCTTACCAAAAATTAATTTTAGAAAAAGAGTTTTTACATTTTTGCCAAAGCGAAGATAACTTTAATTCTATCAAAGTATCTAATAATAAGCTCAAAAATAAAAAATTATTCAAAAAATATTCTCCGAATATTTTATAGAAAGCATAGTATAAAGCCCGAATGTTTTCTTTGATAAGAGAAAAAAAGCCCAACGAATAAATGTTGGGCCTCTTCTTATTAATAGACTTATTAAATTTTAATTATTAGCTGCTTTATGAGCATCCCTGTATTTCTTAATAATGTCATGTGAATTTTTCAATGAAGCATGCTGATCTGTTATTAACTGACGGGTTTCTGCAGGTATTTCAGCACCAGAAGCAAGAGCCAGTTTATATGCTTTCCGGGCAGCATCTTCACCAAATTCGCAATTTTCTAAAATAGCCTGTCTGTGTCTTTACCTGTAAAAATTGCTTTGGCATCCATCCATATTCTGTAAAGCTTGCCGCTGTTAGTTGTACCTGTGGATGGTTCGTTACCAAGTCTGGTAACTTCTTCAACCAGCTTAGATTTGTACTTCCGGCTTTCATCAGCCATTTTATGAAATATCGCCTGCAGGTCTATATTTACAGCTTTAGTTTCATCTGCTGCTTTTTCATAACCAACAACCCTGTCATTGTTGATCTCAATAAGGTCATTTAATACCTCAACGAGTTTCTCATTTGTTGTTATCATAATAATTTGATTTTTAAAAATAATTCCTAAAAACTATGTCAGTAGTTCTTCATATAAAAAAATACCCGCTACAATGTTAGCGGGTAATATTAGATACTTATGGGGAAAAAGTTCTACTTGACCGGGATATTAATCTCTATTTAGTCTTGTTTTTTACATCCCCATCTTTATAATCTACTTTATGCTTTTTGGTAATACCATGGTGCTTGTGCTTCACTTTATAGCCTTTATACTTTTTATGTTTGCTAAAGGTGTTATGCACTTTTTGAGGAACCGAAGAAGTTTTTTTAACCTTATCTTTCTCCTGAGCATTAACGGAAATTCCTATGGACATCACCATCAGCAGCAGCAATAATAATTTTTTCATGTTTTATTTTTTAGATTGATTATTCTAATACTACACTATGTTTTAGAACTATCGCAATAATATTTACTTCAATCATACTATTTCCACAAGGAGTACGGATACTCTCCTCCATCAACCAAATTCTGAATATCTTTTTTAACCGTGGCTGCATCTTCTTTATAGGTTACACCAAACCACTGGGCTGAAGTGGGAATTAGTTTAATTATCCCTCCATTTTTTATAAATGCATCTCCAATGATCGGAATAAAAAATTCTGCTTTAGGATCATTGATACTATCTTTTAAAAATTGCTGAAATAATTTTTCAATAAAAGAAAAAACAGAAGGGTCAAAGCCCCAGAAATTCATACTTACTTTTGAATTTTCAGGAACTTCATGTTTACTATCGTTCTCTTCATATATTATCTTATCATTTTCCCTGTAAATTTTTGTTCGCTCATTAATACTCATCAACTCACCTGCTGCATTTACTTCGCAAACACCACGACTTACTGTACCATTTTCTGAAAGGGTTTTAGATAATTCATATCCTATAATACAATATTTATTTGGCGCAACTTCCGCAGTTAAAAATTTTGCAGCTTTTTCAAAAGCATCTCTTCCATAAAAATCATCTGCGTTGATAACGGCAAATGGTTCCTTAATTACATCCCCGGCGCATAAAACAGCGTGTGCTGTGCCCCATGGCTTTGTTCTTTCTTTTGGTATTTCAAATCCATTGGTAAAATCGGTTAAGTCCTGATCAACATATTCAGTTTTAATTCTGCCATTTAATTTGGGTTCGCATATGGATTTAAAATTTTGTTCAAAATCTTTACGAATTACAAAAACCACTTTTCCAAAACCTGCACGGATGGCATCATAAATGGAATAGTCCATAATAGTTTCTCCGCCCGGACCAAAAGATTGTATTTGTTTCATACTTCCATAGCGGCTTGCCATTCCCGCTGCTAATATTAAAAGAGTTGGTTGCATCTATCTTAAAATTTAAAATGTAAACCTTATACATTTGCTGCGAAAATAAACAAGAAAGTTTTATGCCATAATATTTACAATGATTGCCGTACCAGATTTAAAAAAAATAAAAGTTGACATTGATAAAATTGAAAATGATCTCACCAGAGAAAAAAAAATATCTGTTTCAATGTTAAGGCTTGATAAAATTCATCCTGTAATATCCGGCAATAAATATTTTAAGCTTTATTATTTTTTAGAGAAAGCAAAATCAGCTCATAAAAAAATTATCACTTTTGGGGGTGCCTATTCAAATCATCTTGCGGCGGCAGCAAGCGCCTGTAAAGCTTTGGGAATTGATTGCATCGGAATTGTTCGCGGGGGAGAATCGAAAAATCTTTCTCATACTTTATTGCTTTGCAAAGAGAATGATATGCAATTGGAATTTATAAGCAAAGAAGATTATACAAAAAAGGATAGCGAATTATTTAAAAAACAATTGATAGAAAAATACGGTGAGCATATATTAATTCCTGAAGGCGGTTTTAGTAAAGCAGGTGTAAAAGGCGCCGCATTAATTGCAAATTTTTATAGAAAAAAAGATTACACTCACGTTTGTTGTGCAGCAGGTACGGCAACTACTTTAGCAGGGTTAATAAAATCTTCACTTTCCTCTCAAACTATAATAGGATTCAGCGCATTAAAAAAAATAGATGATTTTGAACAAAGAATTCAATTCTTATTAAACAATTCTCTTTACAAAAATTATTGTTTAAATACTGATTACCATTTTGGCGGTTACGCAAAAAAAACTGATGAGCTCATTATATTCATGAATAAATTTTACCATGAATTTGCCATACCATTAGATTTTGTTTATACCGCAAAAATGATGTTCGGCATTTTTGAACTTATTAAAAAAAATTATTTTTCTGCCGGCAGTAAAATTCTGTGTATTCACACGGGTGGCTTACAGGGCAATCTATCATCGCCAACTAAAACATTCAATTTTTGATTTCCCTTAACAGTCATTTATCTTTACTTTGTAAAATTGAAGCTCAGAAACGGCCCTTCCAATACCATGCAGAAATTTCTTATTTTTTTTATTGTTCTTTTCTTATCTCAAAAATTATTTGCCCAGGATACATTACCGAAATTATCTGTAAGCAATATCAGCAATCATATTCTTGTTTCGTGGACAAACCCATTTGTTACCCTTACTACCATTAATATTCAGCGATCATTTGACAGTACTAAAAATTTTTCAACCATTGGCAGTGTGCTTGATGTAACCAATAAAAGAAATGGATTTATTGATGCAAAGCCGCTATCATTTAATATGTACTACCGGATATTTCTTTCATTTGAAGGGGGCACTTACTTGTTTACAAAATCCTCACGCCCCGTAAAAGATACAACCAGGGTATTGCCTGATATAAAAGAGTTTCAGCAAAGCACTGTGAATACATGGTTTGTTCCATCCAAATTAGTTTATACGGGCAGGGACAATAATGTTATTATCGCCCTGCCTGATGCTCCTAAGAAAAAATATACTATTAAATTTTTTGAAGAAAACGGAGCGTTTATTTTTGAACTTAATAAAATCTCCGAACCTTATTTAACACTGGAAAAAGTAAATTTTCTACATGCCGGTATTTTTGATTTCGAAGTATACGAAAATGGCGTATTGATAGAAAAATATAAAGTGTATGTTCCTAAAGATGGTAAACCTGTACCGAATGTAAATGAACTGGGTAAAAATCCATTTAAATAATTTCCACATTAAATATTGTAGAAAAATTTTTCTTTAATTTTTCCTTTACTTCTTCTAAGTAAACTTTTTGGTTTAATTCTTTTTCTATTGAGGTAACCTGTTTGTTTTGTATTCCGCAGGGAATAATATTTTCAAAATAACTAAGGTCAGTATTTACATTTAATGCAAAGCCATGCATTGTTATCCACCTGCTGCAGCGTATACCCATAGCACATATTTTTCTTTCTTTTCCAATTATTCCGGGCTCTATCCACACTCCTGTTTCCCCTTTACTTCTTTCTCCTTTTAAACCATATTCAGCAATTGTTTTTATGATCACCTCTTCCAGTTCTCTTAAATATCTGCCGATGTCAGTATAAAATTTTTCCAGGTCTAAAATAGGATATCCAACAACCTGCTGCAATCCATGAAATGTAATATCTCCTCCCCTGTTTGTTTTATAAAATTCAATTTCTTTTTCCTCCATTTCTTTCTCACTCAATAAAACATTTTTCATGCTGCCGCTTTTGCCTAAAGTATAAACAGGCGGATGTTCACAAAAAAGTAAATAGTTTGTAGTTTGTGCCCGCCCGGATGACATGGTCGGACGGGGTTTGTAGCCTGCCTGTCCGGCAGGCAGGTTTGTAGTTCTAATTTTATATTCGATATTGCTTGCAGCTTGCAGCTCATAGCTCATAGCTTCTCTTATTTCAGATTTTATATTACGATTTTGTTTTACCAACTCTTCCTGGTAATCCCATGCGGATTTGTAATCAATTATTCCAAGATCTTTATATATCACCTGTTGCTTATCCAATACAAAAATTTAATTTGCAAAGATACTTTAGAAAAAACGTGATGCGATTTAAAAATGTTTAATGCCCAAAAACTATTTCCGGTTTAAGGAGTTCACAATTCAGCAGGATAAATGCAGCATGAAGGTTTGTACTGATGCCTGCATTTTTGGTGCATGGGTAGCAGAAAAAGTTGCCGGTTGTCAGCCTGCCTGTCCGGCAGGCAGGTTGCCGGTTGCCAGTTGTTTAGAAGTGGGCGCCGGTACGGGATTATTATCGCTAATGTATGCTCAAAAAAATTCTAACGCAATAATTGATGCAGTAGAAATTGAAAAGAATGCTTATGAGCAGGTGAAAGAAAATTTTTCAAACTCCAAGTGGAATGATCGCCTGAAAATATTTCATACTGATATTAAGTATTTTGTTTCGCAGAAAAAATATGATCTTATAATTTCCAACCCACCTTTTTATGAAAACGAATTATTATCAAATGAAAAAAATAAAAACATTGCTAAACATGATGAAGGATTAACGCTAAAGGATCTTATTACCATAATTAAAACTCATCTTGCTGCAAAAGGCTATTTTGCAATTCTTCTGCCATATCACAGAATAAAATATTTTGAAAACTTAGCAGAAGAAAATAAGTTTTTTTCTCAAGAGAAATTATTGATCAGGCAAACACCATCACATAATTTTTTTAGGGGAATTTTATTTTTCAGTAATAGCAAAACCGATATAAAAACAAATGAACTAACTATTAAAAATAATGATGGAAATTATACAGAAGAATTCACAGCCTTGCTGAAAGACTATTATCTTTAAACCTCACCCTCCAACTCCCTCTCCGATAGAGAGGGAGCGGTACTTCATCACATAAATCAGCATCAGGGCCTTCCATATCATCTTTATATTTCTATCAGCATAATGAATATGTTTAGTAATATTCATTAGAAAAATTTGGAAGAGGTAATGTTTGGGTATGTACAAATGTTCTGCCTCCTCTCTTTCGGAGAGGAGGTCAGGTGGTGAGGCTTTTATTTCTTCCACATCAGCTTCATATCTTTATTAAAACATAGCTGAAAATGTTTGACTGTATTCTAAAGCATAATGTGGAAGATATGATGTTGAGCATTGTACAATAGTTCTGCCTCCTCTCTTTCGGAGAGGAGGTCAGGTGGTGAGGCTCCCTGCATACTCTTTCATGTAATCATAATACTTACTAAGTTTTCCCTTCTTCACAATTGTTGCTTTTTTTAATATTTCGGAACCACCCTTGATAATATCTTTTAAAACATATTTTATTATTTGCTCACCAAAATATCTTGATGCATCCCGTGGTAATTCATTCGGCAAATTTCCAATTGCCATTACATCTACAGAGCCGGGCAAATAAGGTTCGGTTATTGCAAAACTTTTTTTATCAACGCCATAAACAGGATTCTCAATCGTTGAATCACCAATGTTACAGGGTACAGAACCATTGCGGTCATCGGATATATCTGCGATAGTTTGTATGTTGAATTTTTTATCTTTTAGCTCTTTCAGTTCAAATAATTTTGGAATATCTTTTTCCCAATACACCCCATTCATTAAAATATCTGTTGCTGAAATATAATTACGAAACAGGTTTTTATATTTGCCGGGATTTGCATGAAAATCCTGGCGGTTATACTTACCCGTTTTTTTATTCTCATAAAGATCAGCGCCCTTTAAATGCACATACACAGGATAGGAAAATTTTTTATCCAAAAACAGATCGGGTTCAGTTTCATGAATACCCATCAGGTTCATAATTTCCAATACACCATGTGCCACCCTGCCGCTGCCGGTTACAGCAATCTTTACGTTTGGAAGTTTTAATCCGAAATAAGTATGAATAAGATGCCG
>JADGPX010000083.1 GCA_017882215.1 Chitinophagaceae bacterium
TTTCATAAAGATCTTTGCAAACTTTTATCGCTTCGTTCTGTGTTTTTACAACATAAGTATAAAGTTTGTATTTACCTGTTTCTATCAGAGTATGATGTTTTTCAAAATCTGCATCAGGTGCATGTGCAATAAATACTGTGATAAAAGCCATTGTTACCTCCTTTTTATTTATTTAAATAAGTCTATTGATTTATGCATTTAATGAATCTTAATTTATAAGAAAAATATTGACTAAACCCGCACTATACCAATACAGCTTCGGCGAAGGGTATTTTCATTAATACACCGTGTTTGGTAAACGCGTAGGGCAAGTATTTAGTATATTAAGTGTCGGAATATATTAATATGCCTTTAACTTTGTTCATTACATTTCAGAAGCTAACGACCAAAAAACTATTCAAATGAAACGAAGAAATCTTTTAATTCTATCTATGGGAATTTTGTTTTCCCTTTCACCGGTGGTGATGGCTCAGACCGCTCCTACGGAACCGACTCCGGATAAACTAGTTGTTGTATGGACAAGTGGACTCTTATGTGGCGGAAAGAGTAGCATTGATGTACACACACGCTGCCAAAACGGCAGGCTGGTTTAGAGAGGTAACTCTTGTTATATGGGGTCCTTCTGCAAAGCTGATTTCAGAAAATATTAAACTACAGGAAAAAATCAAAGCGATGCAAAAAGATGGAGTAGTTAAATACAGATAGCTATAGGAAAAGAGTTTTTCTTCATCTTTTTAATGGTCAGGTTAAAATCAGAAATGTATCTGACCTTAAAATTAATTTGATTTGTTAAATTTTATTAATTATCCTTCCTGATTATATAAAAAATGCAAAATTTATAAGGTTTCTTTAGTTCATCTATTTATATTGCAAAATTAAAGTTTAAAATAGTCATTATGAGAACTCATCAAAAGAAAACAATGTTAAGTTTATTTCTTATCATTTCAACATTATTAATTGCAAACGGCCAGCAATATGGATGGCGCGGACCAGGTAGAACTGGTGTTTATAATGAAACCGGATTATTGAAGGCCTGGCCCTCATCAGGGCCTGCACTTTTATGGGAGGCATCAGGGATAGGAACAGGGTATTCAAGTGCAACTGTAACTAATGATGCCATTTACATTACAGGTACTAAAGGTGAAAAAGATGTTCTTACAGCTTTCACTCAGGATGGGAAGAAAAAGTGGGAAGTGGAATACGGGAATATTACAAATAACGTCAACTCTCCTGAAAGCCGTTGTACTCCAACCTATTCAAATGGGAAAATCCTGGTTGTTAGCGGACAGGGTGATCTGGCTTGTGTCACAAGGGATGGTAAAATATCCTGGTCAGTAAATTACTATAAGAAGTATAGTGCAGAAATACAACAGTTTGGAATATCTGAATCACCATTGGTTGTCGATAATAAAGTAATTGTAACCCCTGGAGGCAATATGGCATCGATGGTGGCATTCAACATTGAAAACGGAAATGTAGTCTGGGAGACTCCTCCTTTAAATGAAGGTACACAATATACAAATCCCCTGCTGGTTGAGGACAAAGGAATGAAAGTAATTGTAACTCATACTGCAACCTACATAATTGGTGTAAAAGCTGCGGATGGTAAGCTGCTGTGGAAATTCAATTTTGCTTCTGTAAACGATGACCAGAGAGGTAACAGAAATTATATTCAAACACCTCTTTACCATGATGGTTTCCTTTTTGCCGCCAATGGTTACGGGCAGACTGCTGCAAAGATTAAAATAAACTTTGATGGTAGCGAACCAACACTTGTCTGGAAGAATCCTGAAATCAATCCGCATGTAGGAGGAATGGTGCTGATAGGAAATTATATCTACAGTTCTACTCACGACACTAACTCAAAAGGTAGATGGATATGTGTCGACTGGACTACCGGTAAGACAATGTGGATCACCAATTGGTATAATAAGGGATCCATAATATCGGCAGAAGGATTGCTTTATATTTATGAAGAAAAGAATGGAAATTTAGCGCTCGTCAGGCCCAATAGCGAAAAACTCGATATTATAAGTTCATTCAGGGTCACTAAAGGAAATGGCCCATACTGGGCTCATCCTGTGATAGATAAAGGAAGGCTGTTTGTCAGGCATGGTGATTACATCGCAATATATTCCTTGAAGGCTAAATGACCCACACCGGAGCTGTTGAAAAAGACTTTTTAATCCGATAAGAACACTAAGTTTATTCAAACAGTTTGGTGTATCACTTTATTAGAACTTAAACCCCGCAAGATCAATGATCTGCTGGGTTTTGAGTTTTATGTGTGTACTGTGAATAATGTAACTCTATTCAATAATTATGTAACACAGGAAATTATTTAAGGGTTTACCTTTAAATTTATTTTTAAGTGACATAAAACGAATGAATATGAAAACTGATGACAACAGCAAAACCAATCCTGTAAATGAAAATGCAGGAACCAAAAAGAATGATGATGAAAAGAAAATCAGAGATGAAGGAGTAAAAAAAGGGGCTGTCACTACTTCAATTATCAGCTTTGTAATATTGTTATTTGTGGGGATTGTTGTTTTTTCACTCTATAATCGAGAGCATAAAAAACTACTTAATCAGATGGAAACACAGAAAACTTCTCTTACTGATAAAGTAACTGCCCGGGATTCTGTTATAGGTGAATGGATAACGACGTTTGATGATATTGAGAAGAATATCGCAATGATAAAAGAAAAAGAGAAATTAATCACTGCTAATTCATCGAATACTGAAATATCAAATGATAAGAGACTACAGGTTCTGGAAGATATTAAAACCATAAATACCCTTCTCGAACAGAACAAAAAGAAAATTGCTTCCCTGAATGCTCAATTAAAGAAGTCAGGCGGAACAATAAAGGTTCTGCAGAATAAAATTACTGAGCTGGAAGCCTCGATGAAACAGAATGAAAATGAAATTACGGAATTGAAGACCGCACTTGTTGACAAAAAATTTGAGGTTGAACAGCTTAATACACAAATGATAGTTATGCAGGATACTATTGCAAGGAAGGATGAGAAAATCAGTACCCAGACTTATGAGATGAATAAGGCTTTTTATACCGTTGGCACATATAAAGAATTGAAAGTTAAGGGCCTTTTAACCAAAGAAGGTGGATTTATAGGACTTGGTAAAACGGAATCATTAACCGAAAATTTTCCCGATAATTCTTTTGTCCAGATCGACATCACTGTAGTAAAATCGATTTCTGTTAATTCAAAAAATGCCAAACTTATTTCTGAACATCCTGCAGGTTCATATGAGTTTATTCGCGACAAAGACAAAAAAATTGAATCAATTGAGATTAAAGATCCCGCGCAGTTTTGGAAAAGTTCGAAATATGCTGTCGTAGAGATAACTAAATAAAGTTATAATTTATTCCAGGAATAATTGTTTCCCGGATAATTAACCCGGAAACCCCGCAAGATCAACGATCTGCGGGGTTTGGAGTTTAACAGCGCTTTCGCGGCTCTGCGGTAATGAAAAGTTTAACGAACTATTAAAGTAAGAGAAGAAGAATATTTTTTTTTTGGAATAACCTGTTTTAAAAAGGATAGCCTATTGCAATATTCAATATCAGGTTCTGGCTTCTCCATGAAGAATTTGCAAAGTTTATTTGATCAGTTACCCACCTGAAATTATCTCCGGGCTTTGGAATCTTCCGTAATGGCATGGCAAGATCGAAGCGTAAAATGAAAAAGGAAACATCAATTCTTAATCCAACGCCTGTTCCGACTGCAATCTCATTCATGAATGTGGAAAACAAAAATGGACTTCCGGTATTTGCAGGATTTGATTTTTGCAACCAGACATTTCCGGCATCTACAAACAATGCACCTTTAAAAAAACGATAAATATTAAAGCGATACTCCCCATTCATTTCAAGTTTTATATCACCTCCTAATTGTAAAAAACCTCTATTATCGCTATTCTGATAATTTGTACCCGGCCCAACAGAATTAATTTGAAAAGCACGAAGACTGTTAGGTCCACCGCTGAAAAACTGCTTGGTATAAGGCAAAATAGAAGAGTTGCCGAATGGCTTGGCTACACCTGCAAAAACCCGCATCGCCATTTTATTTTTATCACTAAAATTAAAATAGCCACGGGCATCGATACTTAATTTTGCGTATTGCGAATAGATAGAACCAACTACTTTGGAGGGATTCTCCGATGATGGTTTTTCTCCGCCTATTAATTTTGCCAATGAAAACACATTTCCAGCCGTCTCTGCTGTCGCAAGTAAAAAGTATTGCATTTTCTTCACCGGTACTACTTGTTCATTATATGTAAACGAATAATTTCCGCCTGCAATAAATTGTTCTTCATAACTTTTTTTCAAAAAAGGGTTGGTAGCCAGCAACTCTGTGAATGCGGCAGATTGGTTCCCAAGAGAAGTATAACTTACATTTATGGGATTTAATTCATGTTCTTTTTTGATATTTTCTTTCCACTTAAAACCATAAATAAACTGGGAAGTGCGCATATCAAAATAATCCACTCTTTTCAAATAGTTATATGAAAGTGATAACCGTGTTTTTGGAATATAGATACTGTTTGTTCTCTTTGTTTTAAACGGAACAATAAAGCGAGGAAAAGTCAACTCGACCTGTGGATTCCAGGAATAAGAATATAAATTCTTATTATTTCCACTGAATTGTGCCTCAAATGATCCAGCCATATTTAGATTTAACAATTCAGCGCCTTTAAAAGTATTTCTATTCAGAAGGCTTAAATTCATTCGTGGCCCCGTAAAATTATTTGATTTTGAGACAAGATCCGTTCCCGCTCTGAATGTGTAATTTGGCATGGTTGTCATTAAAATGGTTACATCTAAAAATCCTGGGGCGATGGTATCACTATCAGAAAATTTCACCTGGACAAATTTGAAATTACCCATCGACATCAAACGGTTAAGCGTGATATTATGATTCTGTCTTGAATAGATTTCATTTTTCTTCAAATAAACTGATCTTAAAATCACCCTTGGTCTGATGTTCATCTCTGATTCTTTGCCGATAAACACATTATTACGATATCTTATTGTGTCTTTCGTTCTGTCTGGAACTTCCTCATTTAATGAATAATCCTGATCAATAAACACCTTGTTAATGCGATAAACAGTCAGGGCATTTTTTGGAATGCTATCTTTTAAAGTTAGTTTGAATGATATGGTATGATTTACGGCTGAAGTATCAGCTTTAAAAAGTAAATAATCAGGATTAAAATAGAAATACCCATTGTTTTTTAATAAAGCATCGATTCGTATCCTTTCGTTTTTTAAAATATCGAGATTATAATCTTCACCGGGTTTGATGAATGATTTTTTCTTCTCTGTAAGAATTGTATAACTTAAACTATCATCTGAAATAGCATAATTAAGCTCTTTTACAATATAGGGTTTATGTATATGACTCGTGTAAATTACTTTGGCAGTATGCTTCTTTTCAACGATTTTGGATTCAGAATAACTTTTGAAAATTCCAATATTGAACAATTTAGCATCAATGATGGCTGTTGTAACTCCCGGCTTAACACTACTGATCAATACCGGAGCTTCTCCTGTTTTTTTAAGCCACTTTTTAAATTTAGTTTTAGGATTTTCTCCGGCTGCCATATACATCCATAATTTTGGACGAATGCCTAAATAGCTTTTATTCGGTGCCGGACGCACTGCCGATTCGGCAATGGTTTTAATAAACCGTTTATTAATTTTATCTGTCGTTTCAAGTTTTATTTCCCCACCGGTATAAAGCTTTTCACCCTTGGGCAAATGCTTTGTGCCGCTACATGCTGCCAGAAGCAGACATATAAGGATCAGAAAATATTTATTTAGTATTGATCGTGTCATTGCTTTTTCTTTTTGGTGCCTTAAAAATTTTTTTCCATTTATTGAAATCGTGCACATATAAAAAACCGGCACCCGTTTCAACTAACTGACCTTCAATAGCACCTTCATATTGATTATGTCTGAACCCTTTCAGCCTATAACGACCATCATCCGTCAATTTGTATTCTATTGTAACATCACTGGTTATATCACTTGCCGAGTTTTGTTTTGCCTTTTCACCTTCTACATCTATATTACCTCCAACCTGAACTGATAATCGTTCATTAAAAAGTTGCTTTTTTATACCAATTTCCACTTGCGTTCTTCCTTTCGCCTGTCCGGTTTGATAATCGTCATAAGATTGAACATCAAAATTTAATTCAGTGCCAGGTATAACCTTTGAACTCAACTTATTTAATTGTTCAGATAAAAAATTGCCCACTGTTGAACGAACTAATGTTGATGTTCCGCCCGATTCAGTTTGTAAGGGGTTTTCCTGAACAAACCGGCCCAATACCAATAAGGCAAAAACCTGCTTGTTTAATGCTGATGCATCTTCATTTAACATGTTCAATTTTTGATTCACTGCTCCACCCAAAATCCCTTTATCCTGAGGTGGCAATTGTATTTCAAAGCTAATTACCGGATGTAAAATTTCACCGCGTAATTTTAGCAATACCAAAAATGGATAACGTTGTTTATATGTGCCTTTTTCTGCATCGCTCATGCCTGACATCTGAACAGCCACAAGGTCATAAGGTGCGGCGCGAACAGAATAGCTTGCATTTATTGATATTTCAGCATCCAATGGATCACCATTCCAAATAATCGTGCTTCCGGGAATAATATCAAATTTCCTTTTTATCATTGATTGCAACGAGACGAGATAGCTTCCTTCATCCAAATTATATGCACCTGTAAGGCTCATTTTTCCGCTTCTATCCATTGCAAAACTTAACGCAGCTTCACCTTTAACCACTAACGAATCAGTAGAAGAAGGATCCATTAATAACCGTAGCGTTGCTTGCTTGTCTATTTCAATAATGGAGGAGAGATCAAATCCTGTAAAGCCTGATTTTTGTTCCGCTTTTTTCCCTGCTCTGTATAAAATTGGATTAAGTTTTAATGAATATTCAAATTCTACCACATCTTCTCCTTTGTCGGCGGTGAGCTTGTCTTCGGGAACTGTGAATGTAAAGTTTGAACCTTTTTTCATCTTTAGTTTTCCATTGACAACCAGAAGTGTCATTGGCCCATTTATATCAATCTTGCTATCAATGACCATCCTTCCATAGAATTCTTTATTATTCCTGACAGTTGAATTAAATAATAAAAAGTCTTTCGTACTGACATTTAAGGCAAAAATGAAATCTTTAAACTGTTTCATTTGAACCGCGCCATCAATGATTGCGGTGTGCTTATCAGCATCTAAAAGGGTAAAAGAGTTAAAATAAATTCCTTCCTTTTTTAATTGAATAGTTTCATGTTTTAATTCTAACTTGTTATTCAGCACAGCAGGTTTTATAAAAGCATCATTGAAAACCAGTTCGCCTGTAATTTCAGGTGCATTGGTCGCTCCTTGAATTAACAAATTTCCTGAAAGCGTTCCGGATGCTTCTGTTATTTGCCCCATCGAAAATGCTTCAACGGTTTTCATAGAAAGCGATTGAATCGCAGTTTTTATGCTCATTGAATTATCGCCACCATTTGGGACAAAATAACCCTTCGCTGTCAGATTGTTATCAGTGCCAGATAAATTCACGTCTATATCAAATTTCCCGGCTGTTTGGTTGTCCGCTTTGACAGATATATTTCCAACGGGAATATCCTGAACAACCAGGTTACTTATTTTTGCATCAGCAATTATGCCGTACGTGTTGTTCACTCTTTTGAGCAATACATTTCCATCCACACTTCCTTTTACCAGACTGGTGTCCTTTTCTATGATCCGGGAAATATCATCCAGCTTGAAATTCTTTATCGCTATGTTCAAATCATCATTGAACTGATCATGCACAGATGCGATATTGAACTGACTTACAGCATTATTAATAAAAAAGTGATGGATCAAAAATCCTTCTTTTCCGAATTCAATATAATTATCTGCGGCAATGTCCCAGCGGTTATTCATCAGATAGAAATCTTTTGGATCGAGCGCAAGTTTATAATTGGCTTTATCCTTTGTAATTTGCGAATGGATCACAAACTTTTTGTTTTGATTATCAGCAATTGAAGATACATTTGCAAATATTGTTTTATCTGCAAGTTTTCCATCAAACAAGAAGTTGTCTAATTTGATTTGTGAGTTTGAAATACTGCTGCTGGATATTTTATAGTTCAATGCAGCCGAATTCGAATTCACATCCACAACAAAGTCTTTGATTTCAGTAGTTCCATAAACTATTTTTTTCATTGTCGCATTTAATTTCAAGTCGTTTTTCTGACTATCAAAACTTCCCTGAATGATTCCCGGCTCGAATTCTTTTAGCTGAGGCAATAGAACTTGCGAAAGAATGGGATGATTGTGAAGTTGTATCTCAAAATTAAATTTCGATGGTCCGCTTTTCTTTTTTAATTGATTGCCATCTGAGAATGGAAAATAATTATTAATGAAATTGTTAAGTTCCGCTGAAAGGTCGGCAGGAGAAATAGTTCCGGAATATTTTAAACCAATGAGAGCACTGCTAAAATTTAATTCACTTTTGTTCGGTTCATTTATCGAAGCAAATAATAAGGAATCGAGCACATATTTTTTCTCTCCCTTAGCAATAATCATGTTGGAGATTCCAGCCTTGCCATTCAGTTTATTTACAGCACCACCCTTTAAATCTGCTGCTGCAACCAAACCTATTCTTATATCATCCTGGGTAAAATTGAGCTTTTGAAGGTCGGCTCCCTGCACATTCAATCGAAATTTATATTGTTCCTGATTTGGATTTAAGTTTACAAGTCCATCAAAATCAACTACTGCATTTTCATCATTCAAATTTATTTTTCCTTCGAATTCCTGTCCGCTGATATTGCCATCTAAATTAAGATTGTGATAAGTATATTTATTGAGATAAATCGGCGACGCTTCGGCTTTAATTTTTGCCTTGATCGTATTTTTATCCAGCCCATGCCCGTTTGCTTCGGCAGTTAAAGTTACAGGGCCATACATCACTTTATCTTTTAGCAAACTGCCAAGATCAAAACTGTTCAAGTTTACTTTGCTACTGAAATTTTCATTTTTATCAATGGTTGCAAAAAGTTGTGCTGCACCAAAGCTACTGTTCATTCCCATGGTTGATTCAAAGGACTTTTTATTCCCTTTGAAAACGATCTGTATATTTATATTTTCCGGAAGTTCGATGTTTTTTGGTATTGAAGGACCGGCCATCATTTCAATATCCCGTTTGCATGAATTTATTTTAAGATTTGGGAAATTAAAATAAGCAGTTTCCACATCTGGTAATCCTTCTATACTGAAATCGGTTTTTAAATTGGTTCTAACTCCTGTTTTGATGATCAGATTTTTTCCTTTGAGATTGTTCACCCGTCCATTTACAATTCCGGAAATGGTTGTAATGTTCGTCTTATTTTTAAAGAAAGCTTGCTTGATAAGTTGCGGATTGAAATACAGAACATCAGAATTCTTAATGCTCACATTTTGCATGTCTAAATTCAGGATTAGGAATGGTATGGAATCCTGCAATGATTTTAAAGAAGAATATTGTACGTTCACATCAGCAACTATGGAAGAATTGGTTGTTTTTGCTTTCAGCTTTTTTGCAGTTACGGAATGTTGATCCATACTGAAATCAGTTTCAAACTTTGTGACTGCAAAATTATTCTGATCAATAGCACTGAATTTTTTTATCGAAACTTCAGTCGCATCTGATGAATAATATAAATCTGTTGCTTCAAGTGTTAAATGGTTATATTTCAAGTGATTTGCATCAAATACATTTTTTATTTCCGGCTTGTTTCCAACCTGGTAAGCAAGTGAATTATCATCCAACCCGATGCTTTTCACAGTAACTTTCCAATTACTTCCTGTTGTTGCAATTGGTATCGCAACTGTAGTGTCAGGAGATAAAGCTGTATCAACTGTATTATAATGAATTTCACTTTTTGAAAGGTATAAATTATCTAAGGATACAATTTCCTTTTGCAAATCGACTGATACAACTTTTAACTCAAACTGGTTAATCGCGGTAATAATAGATTGTTTGCTTATTGAATCTCCGTAAGTTACAGTTGAATTGTTGATCTGTATCTTATTTGCCGTTATTTTCGGCAAAACACTATCTGATTTTTTCTCATTTGCATTTGCCGGTTTTTTCATCAGAACATTTGCATTTATACTTTCAATAAACATTTCATCAATACCATAAATGGATTTTCCGAGATCAATCTCATCCATTTTTAATTCTAAATTCCCGAGAACCGCAACTACATTCATTCCTCCATATTCATCATTGTAATGAAGCCGGATGTTTTTCAGACTCACATTATCTATGCTGAATGTCCATTTGGATGTTGATTGAGGCTTAACTTTTGTTTGATTGGTAGTATCACTAAATGCAGTTAGCAGAAAGTTATAGTTGAACAGTGAATCTGTTTTGGTGCTATTTAGCTTGAGATTTACGTCTTCCAAAGCGAAAGAATTTATAGCTATTTTATAATTGAATAAGTCGTAAAGTGCAATATTTACTTTCGCCTTTCCGGCGTATAGTAAAGTATCCTTTTTGAGATCTTCGAGATAAAGACCCTCAATAACTACTGATTTTGGAAATGAGATGCTGATATTTTTTATCTCAACACGTGTATGCGTTTTGTTGCTGACAAAAGAAGTGGCATAATGAACAATCTTGTTTTGAACGACAGGAATTTGGATAAGAGCAGCAATTATTACGAATATAAGCACAAGGACTATAG
>JADGPX010000084.1 GCA_017882215.1 Chitinophagaceae bacterium
CATAACAGATCTATGAATTTAAAAAGAAAAATTGCATATTATTTCAATAAATTAATAGTATGTAAAAATATTTCTTTTAATGGCCACAATTCTATACAGCTACTATTGTAGAGGGGAAGTTCTTAAAAATTGTTGAGTTTATCAGTATGCATTGCTCCGGTCGTTGGTCATAAGACACAACAACGGCTTGCTGAATAGTAAGATGTATTTGGGTGATAGAGTGAAACACCCAACAAAGGCAAAAGAAGTAGCCTGGTTGCTTTAATTCATATTTGGTGAAAAAAACAGTCAAGTCAGGGATCGTCAATTTTAATAATCATAGAAAAAGGTAATGTACTGAAAAATAGTATTGCCTCAGCAGTTGTAAATTATTATGAACCCAACTGAAATAATTTTATTGAAGCTCCCCGATGAAAAAAACTAAAGGGCTTTTAATGCCTGTATTCTTTCCCAGCGTTGCTTCATGCCTTCGTTGGCCATGGCCAGAAATTCGCTGGCTTTTTCAGGATAATTATTTTTTATAGTGGCAAAACGGTTTTCGTGGTACAGGAACTCATCTAATGGAATGGACGGATCCTTGCTGTCTAACACAAAACGTTTGCCTTGTTCTTTTAATGGGTTGTAACGGAACAGCGGCCAGTAACCGGATTTAACTGCAAGATCCTGCTGGTCTAAACCATAGCACATATCGTAACCGTGTGCAATGCAATGGCTGTACGCAATGATGATGGAAGGGCCGGGATAAGCCTCGGCTTCGAGAATGGTTTTTAGTGCGTGCACATCATTGGCGCCCATGGCAATCTCTGCAACAAAAGCGGTACCGTGTGCAATGGCCTGCATGGCAAGGTCTTTCTTGCCGGTGGTTTTTCCTTTGATGGAATACTTGGCACTGGCGCCAATGGGTGTTGACTTGGATTTTTGTCCGCCGGTATTGGAATACACTTCTGTATCCAGTACAAGTATGTTGATGTTTTCGCCGGTTGATAAAACATGATCCAGTCCGCCGAAACCAATATCGTAAGCCCAGCCATCGCCGCCAACGATCCACATGGATTTGTGTTCTAAGAACTCCGCTATCTGGTATAATAATCCGGCTTCGGGCTTATCAATATTTTTTAAGCGTGCTTTTAATTCATTCACGTTTATCCGCTGCTTAATTACTTCTGCTTCATTAGCTTCAACATTACTCAGGATAGTATCGGTAAGCTCTGCGCCAACATCATCGCGTAATGATTTTAAGATAGAGATGCCATAGTTACGTTTCATGTCGGTGGCTAACTTAATACCTAAACCAAACTCTGCATTATCTTCAAACAGAGAGTTGGCCCATGCCGGCCCGAGGCCCTGCGCATTCTTGCTCCATGGTGTTGTTGGAAGGTTCGCTCCAAAAATGGAAGAGCAGCCAGTGGCATTGGCAACGATCATCCTGTCGCCAAATAATTGAGTGAGTAATTTTAAATAAGGTGTTTCACCGCAACCGCTGCAGGCACCGGAGAATTCGAACAATGGTTCAAGTAACTGGGAACCTTTTACGGTGCTGCGGTTTACCCTTGTTCTGTCAATATCAGGTAAGGAAATAAAGAAATCCCAGTTTTGTTTTTCTGTTTCTTTCAGTGGCAATATATCCTGCATATTAATAGCCTTATGACCGGGTTCCGTTTTGCTTTCAATGGGACAAACTTCCACGCAAAGATTACAACCGGTGCAGTCTTCTACAGCAACCTGTAATGTATAAGATTCTATGTCTTTAAAGAATTCTTTACCAACAGGAGCCGTGTGTTTGAAGAAGTCCGGTGCATCCACCAATAAATCGTTGCTGTACACTTTTGGTCGTATGGCTGCATGCGGACAAACAAAGAAACATTTACCGCATTGTGAACAAAGGGTTGCATCCCATACAGGAACCTGTTCGGCGATATTTCTTTTTTCATAACGGGTAGTGGCAGATGGATACGTGCCATCTGCAGGGAAGGCGCTAACGGGTAATTCATCCCCTTCACCGGCAATTATTTTTGCCAATACCTGTTGAACAAAATCAGGCGCATTACCAGAAATAGCGGGTTCAATTTCTTTATCGCCAATAATGAAATTCGAATAGTCGATCAATGATAAATTTTCAAGCGTTTTATCAACAGCATCAAAATTCTTTTGTACTACATCTTCACCTTTTCTGCCGTATGTTTTACGGATGGCATCTTTAATATAACTGATGGCTTCCCCTTTGGGCATTACATTGGAAATAGCAAAAAAGCAGGTTTGTAAAATGGAGTTGATACGGGAACCCATACCTGTTTCTTTGGCAACCTTAGAAGCATTGATCACATATAGCTTAAGCTGCTTCTCAATAATTTCTTCCTGTATTTTCCGGGGCAGGTTATGCCACACGTCTTCGTTTGCAAAAGGAGCATTCAGTAAAAGGGTGGCTCCGTGCTGTGCATCTTTAAGTATGTCATATTTTTCTAAATAAGAAAAATGATGACAGGCTATAAAATTGGCTGAGTTAATAAGATAAGTGGAACGGATTGGCTTCTCACTAAACCGTAAATGCGAAACGGTTAATGATCCTGATTTCTTAGAATCATAAACGAAATATCCCTGCAGGTGCATATCGGTTACATCTCCGAGAATTTTAATAGTGTTCTTATTTGCACTCACCGTGCCATCGGCACCAAGCCCGAAGAACAATCCACGGAAAAGGTGCTGGTCTTCGAGTGAAAAAGTTTTATCGTAATCTAAACTGGTATGGGTAATGTCATCTTCAATACCAACAGTGAAACCATTTTTTGGTTTATCTTTTTTCAGTTCATCAAACACTGCCATTACCATACCCGGATTAAATTCTTTAGAAGCCAAACCATAGCGGCCGCCAATCACTTTTGGCATGGGATGTTCCCATCCTGCATGTAAGGCATTGATCACATCCATAAACAATGGTTCGCCTATGGCGCCGGTTTCTTTGCAACGATCCAGCACTGCAATATGCTGTACTGTTTGTGGCAATGAATTAATAAAATGCTTTACAGAAAAGGGCCGGTATAGGTGCACATGCAGGTATCCTGTTTTTTCTCCTTTACTGTTGAGGTAATCAACCGTTTCATGAACGGCACCTGCACCCGAACCCATAATGATGATGATGCTTTCAGCCTCAGCATGACCGTAATAGTCAAATAGTTTATAAGCACGCCCGGTAAGCTGTTCAAATTTCTGCATCGTGGCTTCTACCACATCAGGAACTTTCCAGTGGTATTCATTGCAGGCTTCACGGCTCTGGAAATACACATCAGGGTTTTGCGCAGTACCACGTATAAAAGGATTCCCAGGATTCAATGCACGATGGCGGTGACGTGCTACATCGTTCACGTCAATCATTTGTTTGATGATCGCATCAGGTATAATTTCAACTTCATTCAATTCATGCGAAGTGCGGAAGCCATCAAAAATATTTAAGAAAGGAATGCTGGATTGCAAAGTTGCAGCCGTGGCTATCATCGCCATATCGTGCGCCTGTTGCGCACTGTTACCAAACAACATGGCAAAGCCGGTAGAACGAACTGCCATCACATCACTATGGTCGCCAAAGATTGACAATGCATGCGTTGCCAATGACCTTGCGGAAATATGAAATACAGTTGGCGTTAATTCTCCTGCTATTTTGTACATGTTGGGGATCATCAGTAATAATCCCTGTGAGCAGGTAAACGTAGAAGCCAATGCGCCACCCTGCAGTGCACCGTGTATTGCGCCGGCTGCTCCTGCTTCGCTTTGCATTTCTATTATTCTGGGTACTTCCCCAAAAATGTTTTCTTTGTTATCACTGCTCCATTCATCGGCCCACTCACCCATGGTTGAAGAAGGCGTGATAGGATAGATAGCACACACTTCGCTTGTTTTGTAAGCAATATGTACTGCGGCTTCGTTACCATCCATAATGGTGAAAGAGGAAGCTTTTTTTGAAGCAATACCGGCAGGCTTGCCGTGGGCAATGGAACTTTCCATAAACTGGTAATTTTTTGTAGTTTTAAAATACCACAATTTACTACATCCTCAATTCTCAAAATGTGATTAATATCAGTTTGTAGGATGATTTAAATGTAGTGCAGGATAATTAAAGATACACCATCAACCGACAAAAATTAAAAATGTAATTTTTATCGTCTGAAAGTATTGGTTTTACTGTATTGTATATTTATTTTAAAAGTAGACCCCCTCGCTCTATTTTGGAAAAAGTGAAGGCTGGGCAGAATTGTTAATCTTTACTTTAACCCAGCTTCGACTGGTATTTTTTAAATAGTTCATACTAACTAAATGAATATACTCATGTTGGGATTGGTTATTGGTAAAACAAATCTACAACATTAGTGGGCTACCGAAAGGTGCCCATTTTTTCTTTAATTTAGTCGTTCACTTAGTGAAAATCAATGTAAAAGCTGAAATGAAAATAATAGACGAAAAATTCCAATGACCATGAAAGAAGACTATACTATGAAAGGAGAATAGTTATTTCTATTTCAAAAAATATTCCACAGCAAGAGCATATCCTTTTAAGCCAAGGCCGCTGATTGTGCCTTTGCATTTGGCCGAAACATGTGATAATTTGCGAAATTCTTCTCTTGCATCAATATTGGAAATATGTACTTCTATAACAGGAACTTTTACTGCTACTATGGCATCGCCAATTGCTACCGATGTGTGAGAATATCCGCCGGGGTTTAAAATAATTCCATCCATTTTCATTCCTGCACGCTGTATCTCATTTATCAGTTCGCCTTCTATATTGCTTTGAAAATAATCGAAGTCAACATTCTCATATTTCCTGCGCAGTTTTTGAAAATAATGCTCAAAGCTTTCGCTGCCATAAATATCAGTTTCTCTTGTTCCGATAAGATTAAGATTTGGTCCGTTGATGATAGAAATTTTCATAACACGAATTTAATTACATAACACGAATTACACGAATTAGCACCAATTTCATAACACGAATTAACACCAAATTTAAGAATTAGTGTAATTCGATTTAATTCGTGTGCTTAGTAATTAGAGCAATAAAGTCATCAAACAAATAGCGGCTGTCATGCGGACCGGGAGTTGCTTCAGGATGATATTGAACTGAAAAGGCAGGCTTATCTTTTAAACGAATACCTTCAATTGAATCATCATTCAGATTTACATGCGTTATCTCAATATTATCTGCAGCTCTTACTGCATCAGGGTTTACACCAAACCCATGATTTTGTGTAGTGATCTCACATTTACCGGTAATAACGTTTTTTACAGGATGATTTAATCCCCGATGCCCATGATGCATTTTAAAAGTAGGTATATCATTGGCAAGCGCCAGCAATTGTTGCCCGAGGCAAATACCAAAGAATGGTTTATTGGCTTTAAGAATTTGTTTTATTGTTTTAACAGCATAATCCATTGGTTCAGGATCACCAGGACCATTGCTGATAAAATATCCATTTGGTTTAAATTCTTCTAACTCTTCAAAGGTTGTTTTGGCATTAAATACTTTTAAATAAGCGCCTCTTTCCAAAAGACAATTAAGAATATTTTGTTTTATGCCATAATCAAGAACCGCTACTCTTATGTCACTTTCAGGATTTCCTAACTCGTAATTATTTTTTGTAGAAACAACTGAGGCTAATTCGAGCCCTGCCATGGAAGGCACTTCTGACAGTATTTTCTTCAATTCATCTTCATTAAAATTCTCAGAAGAAATAATACAGTTCATAGCTCCTTTGGTACGAACATGTGCTACCAGTGAACGGGTATCAATGCCATCAATAGCCACAATGTTTTGGTCTTCAAAATACTTTTGTAAAGAATCATTTGCCTGGAATCTTGAATATTGTTCTTCAAGGTTTTTGCCGATAATACCTTTTACTTTTACACCGCTGCTCTCAACATCTTCATTTTTTACACCATAATTTCCTATATGCACATTGTTCATAATTACTATCTGCCCATAATAACTTGGATCGGTAAAAACTTCCTGGTAGCCCGTCATTCCTGTGTTGAAACATAATTCACCGGTTGCAGTACCAATTTTTCCAAAGGCTTTTCCTTTAAAAATATTTCCATCTTCTAAAATTAAAATAGCAGGTTTATTTAGATTGGGTGCAGACATATTTGTAAAAAGTTTTGCAAAGAAACGGAATTTCAATCAACATGGAGTCATAAAAAAGTCCCGCTTTACTGCGGGACCATATACTCCAGTGTATTTATCAAAAAATTTAAAAAAGGCCTTGAAGGTTTTTAAAAACCTTCAAGGTATAAGTATAATTTATCAAAATTATTTCAAAGGTTCTTCCTGCGCTTCGGGTTTTATTTCAGGAAGTGGTTCATTTGTCGCCGCTTTTTCTTCTACAGGTGCAGGTTCTTTAACTGCAGTTGCTTTTTTACGGCTTCCTGCACGGCGTGTTCTCTTAGCTGTTGCCTCTTCTTTTCCTTCCGCACCTTTACCATATACTTCATTGTAGTCCACTAATTCTATCATACCTAATTCAGCATTATCACCCGCTCTTTTACCAAGTTTAATAACTCTTGTGTAACCACCGGGACGGCTGGCAATTTTCGGACTAATCACATCAAATAATTCTTTAATGGCTTCTTTATCCTGCAAATAACTAAAAACAATTCTACGCTGATGTGTAGTGTTTTCTTTTGCTTTTGTTATCAGTGGTTCCACATAAGGGCGTAATGCTTTTGCCTTTGCTAATGTGGTAACAATTTTTTTGTGTTGAAACAATTGGCAGGCAAGGTTACTTAATAATGCTTTCCTGTGGCTTGCTGTTCTGCTAAGATTATTATTTTTATCTCCGTGACGCATGACTGTTTGTTTTTAAAACTCTGTACCGTGTCAGGAATTACAGAGTTGATTTATTTAAATGTGCAGATTTGCAAATGTGCAGATATGCAGATGAAAGAAAATATTTCAAATTAATTTACAGATTCGAATTTGCACATTAGCAAATCTTCTCATCTGCACATCAATTACTCATCATCAATTTTTATCTTGCTCAGATCCATTCCAAAACCTAAACCTCTTTCATTCAACACCTGCTCTATCTCACTTAAAGATTTTTGTCCGAAATTTCTGAACTTCATAAGGTCTTCCTGCTCATATTGAACAAGCTCACTTAATGAATTGATCTTTGCTGCTTTTAAACAATTGAAAGCTCTTACTGAAAGATCAAGATCTTCCAAAGGAGTTTTTAAAGTTTTTCTTAATTGAAGTGTTTGTTCATCAACCAGGTCTTCTTTTTTATCTTCTCTTGTATCAAAAGTTATGTTCTCATCAGTGATGATCATAAGGTGCTGTATCAAAATTCTTGATGCCTGCTTTACAGCTTCCTCAGGATTGATAGTACCATCTGTAATTACTTCCATCACCAGTTTTTCAAAGTCAGTTCTTTGCTCAACTCTGGTATTTTCAATAGTGTATTTTACATTTTTGATCGGCGTATAAATTGCATCAACCGGAATGTATCCAAAATGAGAGCTCTTCTCTTTATTTTCTTCAGCCGGTACATAACCACGTCCTTTTCCAATGGTTATTTCAATATCCAGTTTAGCTGAACTATCCATTGTACAGATAAGTAATTCCGGATTCATCACTTCAAAAGAAGGAGATGCATCACCTATCATACCGGCTGTAAACTCCTGTTTGTTCTTTAAAGAAAGAGTGATCTTTTCGGTTCCCGGTTCATGTTCAACTTTCTTTTTAAAGCGAACCTGTTTCAGGTTTAAAATTATTTCTGTAACATCTTCAGTAATGCCTTTAAGTGTGGCAAATTCGTGATCTGCACCCGCAATGTTGATACCGATAATAGCATAACCTTCCAAAGAATTAAGCAACACCCTGCGCAAGGCATTGCCAATAGTTACACCATATCCCGGTTCTAAGGGGCGAAATTCGAATTGTGCTTCAAAATCTGTGCTTTTTTGCAGAACGATTTTGTCAGGCTTTACAAAATTTAAAATGGCCATTTTTTATTTTGTTTTTTAAACCCCAAACCCCTAAAGGGGCTTAAAGCATGTTTATAAATTAAATTTAAAATCAACCTCCAAAGTTCCCCTTTAGGGGCGGAGGGGTTTTACTTACTATACAATTCCACGATTAACTGCTCCTTAATATTTTCAGGAACGCTTTCTCTTTCAGGATAAGCTATAAAAGTTCCTTTCATTTCTCCTTCACTCCAATCTATCCAGTTAAATTTTGGATTTTTAGGGCGAAGATTACCGGTAATAGATGCATTACCTGTCGTCTTTTCTTTTAACCCGATAGTATCACCCGGCTTTAAAGAATAAGAAGGGATATTTACCACATCTCCATTAACAGTTATATGCTTGTGAGATACCAACTGCCGTGCAGCCTGGCGGCTTAGAGCAATACCCATACGATAAACGGTGTTATCCAAACGGGCTTCCAATAATTTAATCAGGTTTTCACCTGTTACACCTCCACGGCGGGCAGCTTCAGTAAAAGTATTACGGAACTGCTTCTCTAAAAGTCCATAAGTGTATTTAGCTTTTTGTTTTTCACGTAACTGCAAGGCATATTCTCCAAGCGTTTTACGTTTGCGGGCAGCGCCATGCATGCCGGGGGGATTACTGTTCTTTGTTAACCATTTACCATTACCTGTAATAGGCTCTCCAAATATCCTGGAGATCTTGGTTTTTGGTCCTGTGTAACGAGCCATGTTTTATATTGATTTTTTAGTGTCGGTACATCATCATTAAAAATCAAAAATTAATGATGCACCCGGTTATTAAATATTTGAAATTTGAAATTTCTGATTTGAATAATATCAAATTTAAAATCTCAAATTAGAAATTGATTATACTCTTCTTTTCTTAGGCGGACGGCATCCATTATGCGGTAAAGGAGTTATATCCTTTATCATGGAGATCTCCAGACCTGATTGTGATAAAGCCCTGATAGCGCCTTCACGCCCTGAACCCGGACCTTTCACATATACATCGCAACGCTTCATGCCTGCATCCAATGCAACTTTTGCCGCATCTGACGCAGCCATTTGTGCTGCATAAGGTGTGTTCTTTTTTGAACCTTTAAAACCCATTTTACCCGCAGATGACCATGCAATAACCTGTCCCTGCTTATTGGTTAAACTAATAATAATGTTGTTGAAACTTGCAGTAACGTGAGCATCACCATAGGTATCTACTCTTACTACTCTTTTTTTAGATGCTGCTTTAGCACTTGTTGTTTTTGCACTTGTAGCTTTTGCCATAAATTAATTAAGATAGGTAGTCTTTTAAAATTTTATTCCGAAACTTCGGAACTGAATCAATCCTTCTTCCGGCTTAAGAGATCTGGTATTGATTCAAAATAATAAGCCTTATTAAAAGCTGTGAGCCATTAGCAGTGAGCTGCGAGCAAAAACTCAATGCTCAAAGCTGGCAGCTCATAGCTAAACTATTTTTTAGCTGCCTTCTTTTTACCGGCAACTGTTTTACGTTTTCCTTTACGTGTACGGCTGTTTGTACGGGTACGCTGACCACGAACAGGCAATCCTTTACGATGTCTTAAACCACGGTAACATGCAATATCCAGCAAACGCTTAATGTTTAGCTGAACCTCACTGCGTAAAGCGCCTTCCGTTTTAAATTCATTACTGATCGCATTCCTGATAGCAGTTTGTTCCTCATCGTTCCATTCGTTCACTTTTTTATCGTAGCCAACACCTGCTTTATCTAAAATGTAGCGGGCAGTTGAGCGGCCTATACCATATATATAAGTTAATCCAACTTCACCTCTTTTATTTTTTGGTATGTCAATACCGGCAATACGAGCCATATATTTTTGAAGATTTTATTATTTAAAATTTATTCTTAGTCATTTAGTCATTGGTCATTAATTTTTATTGCCCATTGACTTATTGACTATTGACAATCATCCCTGTCTTTGTTTAAAACGGGGATTTTTTTTGTTGATAACATACAATTTCCCTTTTCTCCTCACTATTTTACAATCAACGCTTCTTTTTTTTATGGACGCTCTAACCTTCATTGTTTTTTATTTGCCAGATTTTTTATTTATATCTGAAAATTATTCTTCCTCTTGATAAATCGTATGGACTCATTTCCACGCCTACCTTATCGCCGGGCAAAATCCTGATGTAATGCATCCGCATTTTGCCGGAAATTGTTGCCAAAATCTCATGACCGTTTTCAAGCTTAACCCTGAACATTGCATTGGATAAGGCTTCCAGGATAGTTCCATCTTGTTTAATCAATGCTTGTTTGGCCATATAGTTTTTGGGAGCGCAAAGATAAGAGTAAATTATTTAATTTTTATAAAAAAGGGCAGCTTTCTTATCTTTTAGCAAAATCTAATGCAAAATGGCTGTAAATAGGTTGTTTTTAAGTGCATTTATCTGGAGGTTTGGCAAATGCTCAGAATACTTCATCGGTTAGATGAACTTTGGTCATTTCCAAATAGTGGTTTTGCAACTGATGAACCGGGATCGGTTGCATGATCTGTCTTTTTTCTTCCCTGTACCAGACCTCAAATTTTGAAAAATCATCTTTGTGGGGAATGAGAATACGAAATGCACCCTTCATATATTTAACTGTGCCATCTTCGTTCTCCTGTTTTTTGAAGTTTAATTTCAGTAATTGCTCTTCATCGAGGGGTAAAGGCTTTAATTCTTCGGGCTTAAACCAAAATTCCTGCACACCATTATCAACACAAATTTCTTTTTCATCACCATTTAAATTG
>JADGPX010000315.1 GCA_017882215.1 Chitinophagaceae bacterium
ATTAAAGTTAGTAATGGCAAAACATGGGCTTATTCCCGCTATTCCTAATATTCAAAATGCATAATAATCCTGCCGATAACAGGCGGTTTGGCTATATGGCGGCTTAACGAATATGATCTCTACTTCATATCGCTGCTCAGCGACATATCCGGCTAACGAATAAAGCCAAGCTTTAGAATATGTTCTCATCTTTATTATCTTTACTCAGCAGCGGTTCGGGCTAGCGAATCACGGAATATCGCCACATCGCCAAGCCCTTTTCGTTAGCTGCCATTATTTGGCGACAATGCGAACATCAATCGACAGACAAGAAACGAACAGTCAAAATACAAACAAACAACTATGAAAACAATTTTTGTGACAGGGGCGACTGGAAATCAAGGCGGTGCAGTTGCAGCAAGCTTACTTAAAAATGACTTTAAAGTTAAAGTGCTGACCCGAAAAACTGATTCAATCAAAGCTCAAAATTTACCAAGACAAAATGTTGAAATAGTAAAGGGTGACTTAAATGATTTGAATACATTCCGAAATCATCTAAAGGATATTGATGGCATATTCAGCGTTCAAACTTTTGAAAATGGAATTGACAAAGAAATAAAACAAGGAATAGATTTGGCAAATCTTGCAAAAGAATATGGAGTAAATCATTTTTTATATTCTTCTGTTGCAGGTGCAGATTTAAATACGGGGATTCCGCACTTCGACAGTAAATACAAAATTGAAAATCATATTAAGCAAATAGGTTTGCCTTATACCATTATAAGGGTTAATTCTCTTTTTGAAAACTTTTTAATCCCGCAAGTCAAAAGTCGAATAGTAAAAGGCAAATTGGCATCTCCCATAAATAAAAATAAGACACAGCAATTTATAAGTGCAGTTGATATTGGAGAAATAAGTGCTGATATTTTTCTAAACAAAGACAAGTATTTAAGAAAGACTATTACAATTGGTTCAGAAGAAATGGATATGCAACAAGTAGCAAATACTTTTTCGGAAGTTCTAAACAAAGAAATTAAGTATCAAAAACTTCCCATGCTTATTGCAAGACTCGTGATGGGTAAAGACCTCTATAAAATGTTTACATGGATAAATGAAAACGATGCAGTCTTTATGAAAGACTTAGTATTGTTTAAAAATGAACATCCTAACCTCACAAGTCTTAAACAATGGATAAAATTAAATTTCAAAAACAATTAAATAAAACCAGATGACGGAACTAATCCTTTTCGGAACATTCCTTTTCCTCGCTGTCTTTAATGCAGGGAATATGGCCACGCTACAAATTCAGCATTATGGAATATATCCCTTTGTTGGCAGAGAAACCTTTAAAGAGTATATGCAAGCCAACAATAAATCAGCTCGTATTCCTTCCATTCTTCCTGCAATGCTGCTCTTACTAGTAAATATTATAATGTTATTTACACGACCACAATTCATATCAGAAACCGAAGTTATTTTTTTTCTTGCGTTAAATATCGTTGCCTTGATTTCAACCTTTACATGGCAAAGAAAACTCCAAGGACAAATGGCAATAACAGGTTATGACGAAAGCAAAATAAATCTTTTACTTTCTACAAATTGGATTCGGACAATAGTGTTTTTATTACAGGCGATAATAGCTGTATCAATTACAATGCAGGCGTTAAAGCCATAATGCTTCGAAGTGAAAGTATAACAGCAGCTAACAAGGAGCTTTTTGCTATGCTGGCTGACAAATATATACTCATCTTTTAATCGCTATCGGCTGCAGTTCAGGCTGAACGAATAAATATCAACAAAAGAATATAACTTCAACTTCAGTTTTTCAATCGGCTTTCGTCGTGGTCGGTCTTCCCTGCCCAGGTGTGTGCGTTGGCGGGTGACCGACCAAATAAAATATGGAAGCGAAAACCATTAAGCATTGATCTTTGGACTAAGGAAATAATTTATTGATGATATTAGTTGCCTAAAAGCTTATTTTTTTGCATGATATATTCTTCCTGCGTAATGGCTCCTTTTTGCATCAGGTCAAAAAGTTTTTCAATTTCTGCAGAAACAGAAATATTATTTTGAGATGATACCGGCATGCTTTGCTTAATTGCATTTGCAAGTTGCTGTGCCTGATTTTTTATTTGCTCATTTTTATATTCTTCCTGGGCATGTGTTATGGTATCTTTTAAAAGCTTTGGATAATGGATCATTTTATAAGTTGTATCTCCCATTTCTGCTGCAGTCTGTATTTCTACATCGCCATAGCCAAACATGCGTCCCCAAAGGCTTTGGTCATACTCTACATTATTTATTTTATCCAGTGGGCTTTCTTTTGAATACCTTGAAAAAAATCCTGACTCATCAATAACTCTCATATTGGTAACAGCCCAAATATTATATTTCCATTCAAGAAATAAATAAAGAGGATAGAGTGCAGTTACCAAGGCGATTACCAGTGCGATCTGAATGTGATCTTTTAAAAATATAAAAAGCAATATTGTTACTATCAGCCATGCAACAGCTGGCAATATTAATGTCATCCAGTGATGCCTGATTATTATCAAAAGCTTTTCATCTTTTTTTAATTGAGTTCTCATAATTAAAATTTTAGTTTTAATGGTTAACCATGGCAGTCAGGCATTCAATAATCAATAATGAAACTTCACTTCCAACCTCAACCTCCAACTTTATTCTACCATATCTTCACTCTTAAACTATCCGGCACAAACATTTTATCTCCCGGTTTAATACCAAAGGTTGTATAAAATTCATCAACATCTACAAAAGGACCATTAACCCTGTATTTGGCAGGAGAATGTACATCAGTCATTAAACGGTT
>JADGPX010000085.1 GCA_017882215.1 Chitinophagaceae bacterium
CCTTCTCATTATTCATTTTCAGAAATAATTGAACAGGCAGGAGAAGTTCCTTTGCCTCCTTATATCAAAAGAGATGTGGAGGAAAATGATAAAGAAAGATACCAAACCATTTATGCGGAACACAAAGGCTCGGTTGCTGCGCCGACAGCGGGTTTACATTTTACACAGGAAATTTTTTCTTCTCTTAAAAATAAAAATATTAAAACAGATTTTGTTACACTTCATGTTGGCGCAGGAACGTTTAAGCCTGTTAAATCCGCAACAATGCAACTGCATGAAATGCATGCTGAGTGGATTGATATTTCTGTTTCAACAATAGAAAACATTTTAAATAATCTTAAAGAAAATATTATTGCTGTAGGAACTACATCATTAAGAACAATAGAGAGTTTATACTGGATGGGTATAAAATCTTATTTATATAATGATTGCAGCCTGCAGGAACTGGAAATAAAACAATGGGAAGTTTATGAAGAGCCCTTATCTGTACAAAACATAGATGCAAACGTTGCTTTAGCATCATTAATAAATTGGATGAAAAAAAATAAACAGCAAAGATTATTTATCAAAACACAAATTCTTATTGCACCAGGTTATAAATTTAAAATTGCCGATGCATTGATCACAAATTTTCATCAGCCAAAATCAACTTTATTATTGTTAGTTGCTGCTATTACCAAAGACTGGAAAAAAATTTATGAATATGCGTTGAACAATAATTTCAGGTTTTTAAGCTATGGGGATGGATGCTTAATGTTTGTCTGAACTGGGATTTATAGGATTAATGGGATTACTGGGAAACTATAATTTTTATTTGCATCTCAAAAATCCTACTTATCCCATAAATCCCAGTTCAGACTATTTTTGGATTGTAACAGGCGTGCCCGCAGGTATATAGCTATAGAGATCTTTTGCTTCACTGTATTTTAAAGAAACACATCCATCCGTCCAGTTTTGAAAATAATCAACTGTCCATTCTTCCTGCGGACGGGTAGCATGAATGGCAATACCGCTTCCTATCCTTGCATTCCGGGGAATAAGTCCCCGTGCCTGTCTTTCATTAAATTTTTTGATACTCTCTTCGTTAGGAAAATCCAGTAATAATTCCGGTCCCCATTTAGGATGAATTTTTTTAAGCAAAACTTTAAAGTGTCCTTCAGGCGTTCTTTTATCTCCCTCCATGTATTTATCATTCATATCATTGCTGCCAAAAACTACTGGGTAAGTGGCATACCAACCTTCTGCATCATACACCTTTAATTCATAATCCGATTTATCAATGATGATATAATAAGGATTATCCTTAACCAACGTTTTTGATGAAGTAACTTTTACAGCAGCATGAAATTCTTTCTTAATTATTTTTTTATTTTTGGGTTTTATAAATGAAAAAAATAATAAGGAAAAGGATAAAAGAATAAAGGCGCGGTAATAGTTTTTCATTTGCAAGGGGCCTGAGTTTCATCAAATTTACCCCGACAATATATTCTGCAAAAATTTTTATTGTTACTAAAATTACAATTAACTTTTTTTCAACAGCAATATTAAAAAATTTAATCCCATTGCTTTTCTTCCAACTCTCTTTGCTTAACAACTTTTGCAGAAATAAAAATACTTATCTCATACAAAAAAATAAGAGGAACTGCGACAATGGTTTGGCTTGTCCAATCAGGTGAGGGAGTGATAACAGCAGCCACTATTAAGATAACCACATATGCATATTTGCGATATGTTTTTAAATACTTAGGGGTTATGAGTCCTATTTTTGAAAGAACATATGCCAGAACAGGAAGCTCAAATGCAATACCACAACCAAGGATAATATTTACAAGCGTATCAATATAATCTTCTAAGCTTGGCAGGTATGTTTGCGTACCGAGATTTCCAATTTTAAAAGTTGCTAAAAAATTAAATGTAAAAGGGGCTAACAAAAAATATCCGAATGCACCACCTGTAAAAAAACAAAGAGACACCCAGCCAATACTGCCACTTGCATATTTTAATTCTTTGGGAGATAATGCAGGCTTTATGAACCGCCACAATTCCCAGAATAAATAAGGAAAAGCGATAATCAATCCTCCCATAAAACAAATATTAATGGCAGAAGTAAACGAACCGCTAATAGTATTTATCAATAATGGAATTTTTACAGCAGGCATACATAAAACATCGCCAAGATGAAGTTTATGTCCAAGATTACATAATGCTGAATAAGTAATAAAATCCTGGCGGGCAGGAGCATAAATAATGTTATCAAATATCCAGTCAATAAAAATAAAAATACCAATGGCTGCAACCACTAAAGCAATAGCAGATCGCACAATATGCCAGCGCAGCACTTCAAGATGATCAATAAAGCTCATTTCAGCTTTTTCGCCATCATCTTTTCCACGTATTTTTTTGAAGAAAGATTTTCTTTCTGATGCTGTTACACTCAACTTTTGTAAATTTTTTTAATAAGTACGCAAAGATAGCAATTAGGGATGTTAGATTCAGGTAGTAAAACATTTCAACTGTTAGCTGACTGCTATTTTTTTTACGCTGCCGGTACGCTTTAATGCACCCCAGCCCTGCAATTCACCTTTTATTGCTCTGTTAAACGATTTAAACAGGATGTAATACATCATCTGGCGATAGATCAACCGCTGAGGTATCATCCAAAAAAGTTTTTTATAATCTTCTTTTTCAAAAGCAAATGCCAAAGCAGCGCCGGCTACATCAACCAAAGTAAAAATACCATAATACAAAAGAATATGTGGAACACTGGCAACAACAATATTCATTGACGCAGCAATTAAGCTAATTACCAGAATAAGATCTGCCAGTGGTGCCAAAAAGGGCAGTATCATTTGAAATATGAGAATGTTTGGCATTGCCACCATACCAAAATTTTTATATTTTGGATTGAGCACAGTATCCCGGTGCTTCCAGAAACATTGCATTACACCAAAGCTCCAGCGAAAGCGCTGCCGCATAAATTGCCTGAATGTTTCCGGAGCTTCAGTATATGAAATTGCTTTAGAGCAATTACGAATGATATAACCATGACGATGTAAACGCATGGTTATATCACAATCCTCAGCTAAAGTATCTGTGGTAAAGCCTCCTGCAATTTTTATTGCTTCTTTATTAAACGCTCCTATTGCGCCTGGAATAACTGTTATACAATTAAGAAGATCGAATGCACGCCTGTCAAAATTTTGTGAGGTAATATACTCAATGCTTTGCCATTTTGTTATCATGTTCACTTCGTTGCCTACTTTTACGTTTCCGGCAACTGCGGCTACTTTTTCATTATCAAAATATTTCATTAATAACGAAACAGCATCCGCTTTTAATTGTGTATCCGCATCAATACAAACTATATAATCAGCTTTGGAATTTTCAATACCAAAATTTAATGCGGTTGCTTTACCTCCATTTTGTTTTGTAAATACATGAACGTTGGAAACATTATTAAAAGCATCTTTTACTATTTTATAGGTTTCATCTTTACTTCCATCATCAACAAAAATTACTTCAAGATTAGGATAATCCTGTACCAATAAACTTTTGATAGTTCGTACTGCATTTACCTGCTCATTATATGCAGGTATAATTATACTTACAAAAGGTGCGTTTGTTTTATCAAATACAAAAGCATGATCTTTCTTTTCAGCAGTTTCCTTACGTTTTTGGATTACAGCAAGTACTGCCATAGCAATCATTCTTCCAACAGATAATATAATGCCGATTATAAATAAAGAGAACAAAATATGGCCACCCCAATAAGCTGATTCTGCTAAAAAGAAATTCAACTTCATTATCCATCCATCACGGCTTGGAGGGACGGGAGGCATTACAACGTCTTTAGTCTCGCCCATAAGATCAGCAACAGTAGTAAACCTGTAACCTTTGTCTTTAAAATATTTTATTATGCCCGGCAATGCATCTACAGTAGCCTGCCTGGTATCTCCGCCGGCATCATGTAATAATATGATGCTGGCATTTCTGGTTTCAACCTGGTGTATCACTCTTGCCACAATAGAATCTGCTGTTACTCCGCGTACCCAATCATTTGGATCAATACTTTCACCCACGGTTAAATAATTCTCATTCCGGCTTCTTGCAATAGGTTCAAGCTCTTCAAATGTACTAGGCTCAGAATCAGCATTGTAAGGAGCTCTGAATAAAATTGTTGATCTGCCTGTTATACTTTCGATGAGCAGGCGTGTAGCTTTCATTTCAACCCCCGCCCGTACTAAACTCATCTTGGCAATATTATGATGTGTAAAAGTATGATTGCCTATTTCAAACCCATCCCTATAAATACGTTGTAAAATTGGGATATTACTTTCAGCCATCAGCCCGACAATAAAAAAAGTTGCCGGCACCTTTTCCTTTTCCAGGATATCTAAAATTTGCGGAGTAAACTCATCACTTGGTCCATCATCAAAAGTGAGAATAAGTTTATGTCCCTTACCTATTGTAGTGTCTTCTGCAAATTTTCTTATAACATAACCGGATGGAAGTTGTAAATATTCCTGCTCTGAGATCAGTTGATCTGTACTATCAATTTCAAATTTTATTTTTCCTTCCTGTGGTGCATAAAGAATATCGAGTATTTCTCCTTCGCCATCAAAGCCTACATTATTAGGTATTATTGGTATGGTTGATAATAAATTAAAATTAAAGGGATGCGTTTCTAAAGCATCATTGCTAAGATCCATGTTATAGTAATTCCACATGCGGGCATCCTCGCTGCCTAATCTCCACAACACGGTTCCGGCTGTGGCATATTCATCACTAAATCTTAAAATATTAAATGTAGTTGCAGCGTCTACAAACCAAACTTCATGTGTGGTTTTTTCTATCTTACCATCTTCATTTTCCTGCTCTGAAACATAGCTGTAATGCAGGTTGTAGCTGTCATTATCATAAATTATTTTTGCACCAAGTACTTTGGCTTTATTGATAGCCTGGTTATAAGTATACACTGAATCCTGTTTACCATTTGCCCAGTCGTAGCCAAAACCACCTATGCCTAAAATTATCTTATCAGATTGCATTTTTGATGCTGTCCAATCTACTGCATCCTCAATCCATTTTTGGGCGCTGATAGGACCGGGTCCGCTTGAGTTATTAGATTGGTCATAAGCCATCAATATCACGTAATCATTATAGTCAGATAATTTTTTATAATCATAATCATTATTCTTTGGCTCTACATCCATGGTTACAGTTAGTCCTTTAGAATGCAGCGTTTCATATAATTTTTTTTGAAAGGAGGTTAAGGGACCGTTGGTTTTTTCTATAAGCTCTTCAAAATCTACATTTATTCCACTAAAATTATAATGGGTAAGCGTATCAACAACCTGTTGAATAAATTTATTTCTAACTACAGTATCACTTAATATTTTATGCAATAGCTTACCATCAAAATTTTTTAAAGAAGAATTAAAGTTGGAAAGCATTGGCATGATGCGCAGATTCTTTAATCGCATTTGCGCAAGCCCTGCACTATCAATTCTTGTTTGTAAGCGCAATGTAGTTGTATCAATAAAAAACCATTCAGGAAAAATAGTATTGAGCTTATCGCCATATTTTTCCAGGTCAGGTAAAGAAGTATTGGCAGTCCATGGAGTATAAAATGCAGCTCTTATATAAGGAATTTTTTCTGCACTGTTTCCGGGAGTAACTTTTTTAAGCTTTCTTAAAGAATCTTCTTTTTCCTTAGTTATTAGAAAATCTTTAAAGCCCTTTATTTTTTTATTTTTAAGGAAAGGAATGGATAAGGGACTGGAAGGATCCATTTGCAGCTGATAATCTTTTGCCTTTGCCTTATAGTTTGCCATTATTGGCAATGCATCGCTCAATATAGCGAGCGCAAGTATTACCAATAAAAAAATAGCAATCATTGCCAGAATTCTGGTTGTCCACTTTACGCTTTTCCATCGTATGGGTTTTTTAGCATGAAAAATTTGGGTGGAATTATTCATCTAACAAAGTTATAGAAGCAGAGGTATAAAAATTATTTAAAAGATAGCATTAAGTAATGATAAGGAATCATTAGTATGAATTACTCAAAAAGAAAGGACCCTGTAGAAACAGGGTCCGTTTACCAAAACTAACTGCTTATGAGAAAATTGACTTTTAAAACTTATGAATAGTATGATGCAAAATAGATGCCAAAAGTTTAAATGCAATTGTTAAGAAAATTGTAATATAAATAGAATAAGTAAAAATCTTTTCCTTTAATGCTGTTAAGTTAATTCTGAGATGTAAGCTTTTCAGAATTCTCGGCAAACTGCAAAGCATCTATAAATTCCTGTACGCCACCATTTAATACAGCATCTAAATTATATATAGTAAGCCCGATGCGGTGATCGGTTACTCTGCCTTGCGGATAGTTATACGTCCTTATTTTAGCGGAGCGATCTCCTGTAAGCACTAAACTTTTTCTATGTCTTGAAATTTCTTCCTCCTGCTTACGAACTGTTTCCTCGTAGAGTTTTGTCCGCAACATTTGCATAGCTTTTTCCCTATTCCCCAATTGTGAGCGTTCAGTCTGGCAAACAACTACAATTCCTGTAGGTATATGCGTTAAAAAAACCTTCGTTTCAACCTTATTTACATTTTGTCCGCCTGCGCCGCCACTTCTGGCAGTTTCCATTTTTACATCACTTTCTTTTACTTCCACATCTACATCTTCCGCCTCAGGCATTACTGCCACAGTTGCTGCACTGGTATGAACTCTTCCGCTGGCTTCTGTATCAGGAACTCTTTGTACCCGGTGAACACCACTTTCAAATTTTAAAGTTCCGTAAACATCGTCGCCCGTTACTTCTATTTGCACTTCTTTATACCCGCCTACCGTGCCTTCGCTTTCACTGAGCAATGTTGTTTTCCAGCCTTTCTTTTCACAATATTTTAGGTACATCCTCATCAGATCACCTGCAAAAAGTGATGCTTCATCACCTCCTGTTCCTGCTCTTATTTCTAAAATGCAATTTTTTTCATCCTGCGGATCTTTAGGGATAAGCATTGTACGAATTTGTTTTTCCAGTCCCTCCTTTTTTTCCTGTAAGCCCGGTAATTCTTCCTTCGCCAATTCTCTCATTTCGTTATCATCGCTGTTTAATACTTCTTTATTAAACTCAATATCATCCAATATTTTGGCGTATTCATTACGCACCTTCACAATTTTCTCAAGGCTTCTGTATTCCTTACTTATGGCTGTGTACTTTTTATTATCCCCTACAATTTCAGGATTAGTTAATGCAATGCCCAACTCATCAAATCTTGCTTTTATTCCCTCCAGTTTATCTAACATGATGCTGCCCCCTTGTATTTCCCCCGTTGGGGGAATGATTTAGAAATACTCTTATAATTAATAATATCATATTCTTCTGGAAAAATTTCGGCAAATTTACATGATAACAGGTAATCATTTTGTATAGAAAATTTAAAGCAGATCATTTATTTACAGGAACAGGAATGCTGAACAGCAATAACGTTCTTGTTATAAAGAAAGACGGAGCCGTAGAAGCAATCATTGATGCAGATGATGCAGGAGATGTTGAAACATTTAAAGGAATTATTTCACCGGGCTTTATAAACACGCATTGCCATTTGGAATTATCGCACATGAAAGGTTTAATTCCGGAGAAAACAGGTTTGGTAGATTTTGTTTATAAGGTAGTTAATGAAAGACATTTTGCTGAAGAAGAAATCCTGAACGCCATAGATGCAGCAGAAAATGAAATGCTTTTAAATGGAATTGTTGCTGCAGGAGATATTTGTAATAATCTTTTAACGCTGCCTCAAAAGGAAAAACAAAGGCTTGCATATTATAATTTTATTGAAGCCAGTGGATGGCTGCCATCTGCATCGCAAATGAGGTTTGAAAGAGCTTTAAGCATTTATGATGAGTTTCAAATTCAAAATTCAAAATTCAAAATTCAAAATTCTATCGTTCCTCATGCTCCTTATTCAGTATCGGATGATTTATGGAAACATATCATTCCATATTTTAAAAATAAAGTAGTGAGCATTCACAACCAGGAAACATCTTTTGAAGACGAATTTTTTTTACAGGGCACCGGAGATCTTTTAAGAATGTACAAGATGATGAACATTGATAATTCTTTTTATTCGCCAGGCAAAAAAAGCAGTTTGCAATCTTATTTTTCCAGGTTATCAAATGCAGCATCAATCATTTTGGTACACAATACATTTACTTCACAGGCAGATATTGACTATGCAAAAAACAATAAAAGCGGTGATCAGCAGCTATTTTTTTGTGTTTGTATAAATGCGAATCAATACATCGAGAACACAATCCCACCTATAAAACTGTTGATTCAAAATGATTGCAATATTACTTTAGGCACAGATAGTCTTGCCAGCAATCACAGTTTGAATTTACTTGACGAGATGAAAACAATTCAGAAAAATTTTCACGATATCTCTTTAGAAAAAATGCTGCAATGGAGTACTATCAATGGTGCAAAGGCCTTGCAAATGGATAATACTTTAGGCAGTTTTGAAAAAGGTAAAAAGCCGGGAGTAGTATTAATAGAAAATTGTCTGACCCATGATTTATTGGATTTTAAGATTAGTAAGATTAAAAAAATTGTCTGAACCATGATTTGGTGGATTTTGGGATTATTAAGATTAAAAAAAAATTAGGAAAAAACTTTAATCTCTCATCAATCTTTTTAATCCCAAAAATCGTAGTTCAGACAATTATTGGTTCAGACTGATAATACCTCATGTAAAATTGGCAATGTTTTCATGATGCCAAAATCATGGATATGTAATCCATAAAAATTCTGCAACGCAAACAGCATATCTTTTCTAATAGATTTATTTAGTTTAATTTCTGTTAGTTCATCAGGATGCTGCACTTTTAATAATTGTGAAATGTAATAACTGTAATCTTCCTCTAAAAAATGTGGATGATGCGGAGTAAGCTTAATAAATCTGCCTTCCTGCAGATCGAGTATAGAATTATTTTCAGAATAATCATCCTCTAACTTTAATCCGAAGAAATGAGACAAATGCAGACAAAAATATAAAGGAAAGTTGGCTGTAACGGCATTATCTGCAATATCCAATTGCATAAAAGCATCTTCAGTAAATTGAAAAAGATCAATATTATTTTCCGGCTGTTTTAAACATTTTTGTAAAAGCTCTATCATGTATAAGGCAACTAAGTTCCTGGTAACATCGTTTAAAATATTTTTATACAAATAGCCCCATTTAAATTCTTTTATCCTTTGCAGGTTCTTTAATTCATTGTGATATACTTCCATCTCTAAAATAGAAGTAGGTTGAAAAAAATTTGCTTTTAAAGTTTTACCTGAAGATCGTACCCCATTTACCAAATATGATTGTATACCAAAAAGCTCGGTAAAAATATTTACAACAATAGATGTTTCACCATATTTTATGGTTCGTAATACAATGCCTTTTGTTTTGTAGATCATAATGTCTGAACCCTGCCCGTCCGGTCAGGCGGGCATGATTTTTTGGATTAAAAGATTAATCAGATTTAAATGCATCTGGAATATAATTCGTGATCTTAATAATATAAAATTAAGTAAAGAGAAATTATCAGGATTGTATTTATGAATATGCATTCTTCTCTCTTTGTATCCCTGCATCCCTGTATCTTTGTCGGCATTAATATTTTCTGTTATGTGGCAACGTCTTGCAAACTTTGTTTTAAAATTCAGACTTTTCTTACTTGTTATTTTATTAGCCCTAACAGGCTTAATGGCATACTTTGCCAGCAAGGTTGAACTTAGCTATGAGTTTGCCAAAGCAATACCAACCGATAATCCAAAGTATCAGCAATACTTGTCGTTTAAACAAAAATTTGGCGATGATGGAAATCTATTAGTTGTAGGAATTAAGAGTGATAATTTTTTTGAACTGAATACATTCAATGCATTCAACCAGCTTACCCGCAATCTTAAAAAAATTAAATACGTAGAAGATGCACTCAGCGTATCTTCTGCAGTAAATCTTATAAAAGATACTGCAACACAAAAACTAACTTCTATACCTATATTCTCTAAGACGATACGTTCACAGGAAGAACTTGACAGCAGTAAAACCGTTTTCTTTAGTCTTCCTTTTTACAAAACACTTTTATACAATCCTGCAATCAAACCTGATAGCAATGCATACCTGATTGGGGTTCGCATTAATAAGGAAGCGCTGGCTTCTTCATTAAGAACTGAAATAGTAAATAATATAATTATTGAAACAAATGCGTTTAGCGCAAATACAAAAATTGAGACGTACCTCAGCGGTCTTCCTTTAATAAAAACATTGGTAGCCGACAGGATAAAAAAAGAGATGAAATGGTTTCTGCTCGGATCATTGGCATTATCAGCTTTTATATTATTGATATTTTTTCGTTCGGCAAGTACAATGCTGTTATCATTATCAGTTGTATTAACCGGTGTTATATGGAGCTTTGGTATTCTATATTTATTCGGATATAAGATCACTTTATTAACAGCTTTAATTCCGCCCTTAGTAGTGGTGATTGGAGTTCCCAATTGTATTTACTTTTTAAATAAATATCATTCAACCTACAAAGCAAGTAATAATAAACAGCAATCGCTGATTGATATGGTTAGTAAGATGGGGGTTGTAACATT
>JADGPX010000316.1 GCA_017882215.1 Chitinophagaceae bacterium
TTACAAATTTGCCGGTTAGCTTCGTAAGTGCCATCCATTGCTTTGGCAGTACACATTAAGCGGTAAGCTTTTAAAAGAATTTCCGAACCAATCATGGCAGCGAAATTACGGCAAGAAGTGTGAGTTTAAAATCGCTTATTTAAGTAATAAGTTTAGTTTCTATATTTAGAAACTATTTTATATCTTTGACAAAAGAAAGTCAGTGCAATTTTTTCAGACAAGATTTTTGGAAGAGGCAAAAGAGTTTATAGCACAACTTGATGCAAAGGCAGTGAAAAAACTCTTTTATAACATTGATCTTGCTGAACAAACCAATGACCCAAGACTTTTTAAAAAACTGCGTGAAGAAATTTGGGAAATAAGAGTAAGGCATGGAAATAATCAAATTCGGCTGCTTGCTTTTTGGGATAAAAGCGACCATAAAAATACATTGGTTATTGCCACACATGGCTTTATTAAAAAAGTTGACAAAGTGCCCGCTAATGAAATAGAAAGGGCAAAAAATATAAGGAAGAAATATTTTGAAACAAAAAAATAATTGTATGATAAAGAGACAAACGAAATCTTATTCACTTGCTGAAATGAAAGACAAATTTATTGGCAAAACAGGAACAAAAGAAAGAGATGAATATGAATATAAGCTTAGTATGGAAGTGATGGGACACATGATAAAAAAAGCACGGCAGGAACGCAAACTAACACAGGAACAATTAGGCAAACTTGTTGGTGTACAGAAAGCGCAAATCTCTAAATTAGAAAGCAGCACTAACAGCGCCAGCATTGATACTGTATTAAAAGTTTTTAAAGCATTAAAAGCGGATATACATTTTAATGTTACTTTAGAAAATAAGTATTTGCAATTAAGTTAATGTACAAGCAATAAGTAGAAGTTACTTTATGTATATTTTGCCGTTGGTCGGAGACCAGACGGCGGCTTCCACGGGTGGTGGTATATGCCTGGTTAACGGTTGGAGGAACACCTACGACGGCAGGAAATTATCCACATAGTCAGCAAGAGCCAATGGTTTGAATACAATTTATATTTTTTGAAAAGGTAATAAAATTTGGAATACGATTACCTTTTTCCGAGAGTTACTAAATATTTAGAAATCACACAGAATAGTTTGATAAGGCAAACCTATATTTGCAAGTCAATTTAAAAAACTCAAATGAGAAAAAGTATTCTTTTTACATTCATCATCTTATTTATTACAGCAGGTTGTTCTCACAAAATATCGGGTACTACATCAGTTACTCCTCATAAAGAGGAAACCAAAGCCGCCATAAACCTTACAAAAGGTCAAAAATATGTTGTGGAAAATAAAATAACTACAAGCAGCACTTCTGAAATGCAGGGCCAATCTATGGAAACAACAGCAGATGTTACTACAATTTATAACATTGAAGTAGATGATGTAAAGGATAATAATTACAACATGACAAATAAGATTGCTGCAATTAAAATGAATATGACAACTATGGGTAAAAATATAAGTTTTGATTCTGATAAAAAGGAAGATATGAATGGCGAAATGGGAAGCTCTTTAAAAGATTACATCAATCACCCTAATACGGTAGTGATGGATAAATCTGGAAACGTAATTCTTGCAGATAAAACAGACTCTTCAAAAAAAGATGACCCGGCAAGCCCAACTTTAATGATGATTAAACAAATGGGCGATCCGGAACAACAGGGTTATGGTGCAAAAATGGCATTCATTCTTATTCCCAAAAAAGCAAAAGAAGGAACTTCATGGCAGGATTCTACTTCAAAAGATGGTGTAATAAAAGTAACGAATTATGCCGTTAAGAATATTAATGGTAATACTGCTACCCTGTCAATTTCTGGAACCGAATTAAGAGATACAAAAATCCAAATGCAGGGTATGGAAATAAGCACAAAAACAAACGGAAAATTGTCAGGAGAAGAAACTGTTGACATTACTACCGGTGTTATTTTACAAAATAATTCAACAATGGATGCTTCCGGAAATATTAGTGTTATGGGGCAGGAAATTCCTACAAAAGTTAAAGCTACTTCAGTAACAACTGTAAAACCGATGTAAATAATTCTAAATAAAAATCACACTGCTGTCCTGAGTTTGCAACTCAGGACTTACAGACTTCGATGTTAGTTAAAAGTTCGGATTAGAAGATACGTATTAATAATATTTATTTTGTTATAGAAGAACAGAGCAAAGATTATGGAGAATGTCCTGAGTTACAAACTCAGGACAGCAATACTTTTATTATTTTAAGACACTAAGGGTAACGGGGGAAAGCCCGGTGAAGGTTTTGTGAGTTGGCTCTGCGCCGGACTTGTAGCGCATAGCCGGAAATGAAGTTGAAATGTTGCTGAAGTTCACAGCCCCTACATTTTATCTTTATCATGGGATTGCTTCGTCGTTCCTCCTCGCAAGGACGTGGCTTATTATTTCTCCATTTGGTCAATAACACTTTGGGAAACGCCTGTGTAGGAAAATCCTCCGTCGTGAAAAAGATTTTGCATGGTAACCATACGGGTAAGATCGCTGAACAACGTAACGCAATAGTTGGCGCAATCCTCTGCAGACGCATTGCCCAGCGGACTCATCTTTTCTGCATAGGTGATAAAACCCTCAAAGCCTTTTACACCGTTGCCCGCCGTGGTACGTGTGGGCGACTGCGAAACCGTGTTTACCCTTACATGTTTTTTTACGGCATAATGATAACCAAAACTGCGGGTAATACTTTCCAGCAAAGCCTTGGCATCTGCCATTTCGTTGTAATCAGGAAAAACCCTTTGCGCCGCAATGTA
>JADGPX010000086.1 GCA_017882215.1 Chitinophagaceae bacterium
ATGTATTGCCTGTAATTATTTTTTATTATTTTCACTTCTCCCCAAACAGGTTGCCATACTTCGTTTACCAGGGAAGAATCAATACTGCTTATTAAAAAATTATCTTTTAAAGGATCTGCAACTTTTAATGAATACGTTTCTTTTAAAGTAAAGCCCATTGAAGAAGGTTTTATGACTTCTTTGTTGTTAAAATAAACAGCGTAATGAGGTTGTCCTTTTTTATTTAATAAAAACGCAGCCTTTACAACAGCGTGTGGCGATTGAATTATATAGGTTTGTGCATTTATAAGGTTTGCTATTACCGTTATAAAACAAACCAGAATTATTTTTTTGAACATGTTAATAGTTTATCTGTTTATAAGAAATTAGAATTTATGACTATCGAAAAATTTTCTAAAGAAAAAAAGTTGAAAGTGAACTGCATATCTGCATAATTACAGACCGGCAAATTTTAAAACTTATTTAGTTTGCTTTTGCATTGGGTTACCGCCTAAGCTTTGCCCACGTGCAGCCTGCCGTGCTTTGTATAATTGAAATTTACTTGGCAGATCTATAGCAGGCCACACATTATTGCTTTCATCTATATCCGCAGTTTCTCTCATCGGGTCTAAACGAATGCTGCTTACTTCTTTATCTTTTAAAAATACTTTGGTTACTTTATTTTCATTTTTGCGCCATATCTGCGCAGGAATTCTGTCAATTTCTTTAGTGCCATCTTTAAAAGTCCATTCAATAATTAGAGGCATAACCAGCCCGCCTTTATTGCTAAACTGCAGCTCATAAAAGTTTTTATTTGCAGCAAGTTTGGCCTTAGCAGGATTATCTAATGAATCTTCAAACTGAACAGTTCTTATTTCAGCGGGCAATGTATCCACTACTGCAACACCTCTTGCATAATTCCAATAAAAATCCCTTAAAGATGTGTCAGCATCAACAGCGAACACGATACTTTTATCTTCCCTGTTTCTTATTTTAGATATATCATCAAAAGTATTTAGCTGTGGTTTAGCCACCCGCTGCTTATTTGTTGTTTCAACTCTTTTTGGATTATTAGCCAAATCAGCTTTAAACCATTTTACAGAGTCTAATGAAATATCGCAGGGCTCAATTCCATAAAACCATCCTCTCCAAAACCAATCCAGATCTTCTGCACTGGCATCTTCCATTGTTCTGAAAAAATCCGCAGGCGTAGGATGCTTAAATGCCCAACGTCTTGCATATTCTTTAAAAGCATAATCAAATAATGTTCGGCCCATAATTGTTTCACGAAGAATATTTAAACCTGTTGTTGGCTTACTGTAAGCATTTGGTCCAAACTGGATAATATTTTCACTGTTGGTCATAATCGGCTCCAGCTGGTCTTTTGGAAGTTTCATGTAATCAATAATCTTATAAGCAGGGCCTCTGCCAACAGGAAATTTATTATCCCATAATTCTTCTGTTAAATATTCACAGAAGGTATTTAATCCTTCATCCATCCATGTCCACTGGCGCTCATCACTGTTAACAATCATGGGAAAAAAGTTATGACCTACTTCATGAATCACTACACCCAGCATTCCATATTTGGTTGCTTCGCTGTATGTACCATCTTTCTCTGCCCTCCCAAAATTGAAACAGATCATTGGATACTCCATACCATTGGCTGCCTCTATGCTTTGCGCTACAGGATAAGGAAAAGGAAAAGTAAATTTTGAATATGTTCTTACGGTATGCGCAACCGCTTTTGTAGAAAATTTTTTGTAAAGAGGATAAGCTTCTTTGCCATAATAACTCATGCACATAACTTTTTTTCCTTCCACGTAAATGGGCATTGCATCCCATACAAATTTCCTGGATGATCCCCATGCAAAATCACGAACCATATCTGCTTTAAAGATCCATGTTTTCTTTTGAGAAGATTTATTTTTTTCTCTTGCTTTGGCTTCATCCAATGTTACAATTTCCAATGGCTCTTTTACATTTTGTGCTTTTTGCCATCTTGCAAATTGAGCAGGAGTAAGTACCTGCTGATAATTCTGACATTCGCCTGTAGCGCCAACTATATGGTCTGCAGGTACATTCATTTGTACTCTAAAATTTCCAAAGGTTAGGGCAAATTCTCCTGTACCTGTGAACTGGTGATTTTGCCATCCCTGAAAATCACTGTACACACAAAGTCTGGGATACCATTGCGTCATTGTAAAAAGATGATTACCATCTTCAGGAAAATATTCATATCCACCCCGACCTCCATATTTAATTCGATTGATAATATTATAGTACCAGTCAATTTTAAAAATAAATTTTTGTCCTGACTTTAAAGCTTGCGGCAGATCAATACGCATCATAGTTTTGTTGATGGTATATTTTAAATTTTTGCCTGCTGCATCCATAACTTTTAAAATTACATCACCGTATTCTTTATCTAATTTTCCGCCAAAATTTTGAAGATCAGCATCTGTCATAACTTTTTGCATACGACTGCTGTTTTGGTAACCGGAATTATTGGTTGAACTGTGTTGGTTTTCATCTAACTGAATCCATAAATATGTTAGAATATCCGGTGAACTATTATAATAAGTAACGGTTTCTTTACCATTCAATCTTAAATTGGGCTCATCAAGTTCTGCAACAATATCATAATCGCAACGCTGCTGCCAGTATTTTGGTCCTGGTGCGCCGCTTGCTGTGCGGTATTCATTTGGTGTTGGTAAGATAGTTCCTAATTGCTCAAACCTGTTGCCATGGTTAGAAGTAGGATTATTTTTAATGTCCTGCGCAAAAAGAAAGCTGGAGGCTAATAAAAATAAGCTGCAGGCAAAAGAAATTCTTTTCATATTTTTCGATGATTATTATACATATATTCAATGATTAATTAATTAATTGGCCATCTTTCAACTGCCATTTTCAAAGCTACTCCAAAAGCAATTACCGAAAGCAAAAGCATCCATACTTTTCTATGAACTTTTAAAATGCTTATTGACAGGTAACAAATTAATAAGATTATTGTTACCACTGCAATTTGTCCCACTTCTAACCCAATATTAAAACTTAGTAAAGGAAGCGCAATTGTTTGATCACTTGCCAGCATAAACCGGATGCTGTTCGCAAAACTCATTCCGTGTATCAAACCAAAAAATAATGCAAGAAAATAATTTAGTCGCAAAGATTTGTAAGTAAAATCTTTTAAAAAGAAATTGAAAATAGCTGTTGCAATAATGGTACATGGAATTAAAAATTCAACCCACTTATTACTAAAGCGGATAACATCATATACACTTAGCACCAGTGTTAATGAATGTCCGATAGTAAAGGCTGTTACGAGTATCAATACTTTTTTCCAGTCTTTTAAAATATAAACAGCAGCCAGTGCTGATATGAATAAAATATGATCTAAGGCGCTCCAGCTTATGATGTGATGCCAGCCCAGATCAAAATATAGTTTTACATCTTCCATTTAATAATTCACAAATAGTTTTCAAAATAAACCAGACTTTTGTGCTTTCAAAATATATCTGTAATGCCTCTGGTTTTAAATAAATGGCTTTTTGTTTTAAGTTACTTTTTTACAACTTCATATATTCCTTTCTCATTTCATCCGTTTTTTGTAAGTGTTACAGAAATTCAGCATAATCAAAAAGAAAAAACATTAGAAATAAGCTGTAAAATTTTTACAGATGATTTTGAAAAAACATTGCGTCAGAATTATAAAACAAGCGTTGATCTTTTAAATCCAAAAGATAAAGCTGCAATGGATAAATTGGTTACAGATTATGTAAAAAAACATTTGCAGATAATTGCAGATGGCAGGCTTTTGCAATTACAGTTTGTTGGTTACGAAAAAGAAGAAGAAGCCATCTGGTGTTATTTTCAGGTCAGTAATATTGCAGCTGTAAAAAAAATTGAAGTGAATGATAACTTATTATATGAATATAAAAAAGAACAGATAAATCTTTTGCATGTAATAGTAAATGGCATACGAAAAAGCACGAAGCTGGATAATCCGGAATCTAATGCAAGCTTCCAGTTTTAAATTAAGGTTTGCTATAATTTATATATCATTCTTCCATTTCCTCTTTTATTTCATCAGAAGCTTTCACCAGCACTTTATCTATTCTTTGTCCATCCATATCTATGATCTCAAAATCAAAACCGCGCCATTCAAACGTCTCGCCTGTTCCCGGGATATGCTTTAGTTCATACAGAATAAAACCTGCAAGGGTATCAAATTCCTGTTCTCCTTCATTCATCCAGTCAGTTTTTTCAAACCTGGTTAAAAAATCATAAAATTGAATTTGTGCATCTACCAGGTAAGTGCCATCTTTTCTTTCAATAATTGTATAATCATCATCCTTATCTTCAGGCATTTCACCCACAATTGCTTTTAAAATATCATTAATGGTTATCATGCCATTCATTGTACCGTATTCATCAACAATAAAAGCATAATGAATTTTTGTTTCTTTAAACTTTTCAAGCACCTTGTAAGCAGTATTATTTTCCGGTACAAATAAAGCTTTCTTACATAAATCATTCAGTGATGCTTCGGGATTTAAATACATATCTTTTATATAAACAACTCCCTTTATATTATCAATATCACCATCACAAAGCGGATAAACTGAATGCAGATATTCCCGTATTTTATCTTTTATAGATGTTATGTCTTCATTTACATCAAACCAAACAATATCTGTTCTATGCGTCATCAGAGACGTAATATTTCTATCTCCCAAATGAAAAACTCTTTCAATGATCTCTTTTTCTTCTTCTTCAATAGCCCCATGCTCACTCCCTTCAGAAACCATAGCTTTAATTTCTTCTTCCGTTACTTTATTATCACTTGATTGCTTTATATTAAAAACTTTAAAGATGAGGTTGGTTACCCTGCTTAGAAGCCATACAATCGGGAATGATACCCGGCTTAAAAAATGCATTGGTTTTGCACTGCCTCTTGCTATAGTTTCTGCTTTTATCATGGCAATTCTTTTAGGCAATAGTTCACCAAAAACTATTGAAATAAAAGTTACTATGATAACAATAAAAACTGTTGCTATTGTAGCTGCATAAGGTTTAAAAAATTCTACTTTTTCTATAGTTGGCGTAAGGTATCTGTTAAACCTTTCGGCGCTGTAAACACCTTCCAGTATAGCAATTACTGTAATAAATGTCTGTGCTGTTGATAAAAATACTTCAGGTTTTTCCTGCAACTTCAATGCGGTCTTTGCATTCTCATCTCCTTTTGCAGCATGTTGTTCAAGCCTGCTTTTTTTAGCAGAGATCAAAGCAATCTCACTCATTACCATCAACCCATTAATAATTATCAATACCAATAAAATAAAAACAGCTATCATATTCTATAATTACGTCAGTTTTTTTAAGACAAGTCTATTAAACAAATATGCCATAAAATATCCTAACATCAACCCTACTAATATTCCTGCTACTATATCTCCGGGAAAATGAACTCCCACATATATCTGTGCATAACATGGAATAAATGCCCACAGGAAGATCAATACCCACCATTTACTTACTTTTTGTTTAAGTGTTGTAAAGATAAACATAGCTGCAGCAAAATGATTTACGGCGTGTGAGGAGGTAAAACTGGAATTTAAACCACAGGTTTGTACCAGAAATCTTACCTGATCTGCAATTGCCGGATCCCGGCATGGCCGAAGCCGGAAGAAATTCTCTTTTATTAAAGTACTGCTTACATAATCACTGAGGAATACGTTTAGTATTAAGAATAGTGCCCATAGCCATCCATATTTTTTGAAATTGATGGTAACAAATAATACCAGAAAAAAATAAAATGGCGCCCAGAACAAAGCATCACGTGTGAAAGTAAAAAATGCATCAAAAAATGAATTGTGCCATTGTCCGTTTATTTTGGAAAATATGTAATAATCCAACTCTTTTATTTTCTCTAACAAATCAATTGATAATATTACACTTCCAGTCATACTGCCAACAAAAATAATTTAATTATTGACGGAAATTTTATTAGTACGATTGCAAATACTATTGAGAGTATAATTTTTATTGTTTTTTAAGCACCTGCAAAATATAATATGCCTGTACCTGCGTGTTTCTCGTAGCAGGATTTACAAATTTTAAGTTTAGCATACTTACATGAAAGTCTTCACCGGTAAAAATTATTTTATACGGGATAGATAAGCTATCTAATTTTAATTTTCCTTCTTCTTTTGTTAATACTAAAAGTCCTTCTTTTAGTTCTGCAACATTGCTTGTGACGGGCACAAAATGCTTTGCGTAAAAATAAAATGAGTGACCAAAATCATTATCATATATTACAAATTTGCCTGGCAGTATATTATGTTCTTCAAACCATTTGGCTGCACTGCTGCCAGCCTGATACCTGAGAAGAGCGGGATAAAGAGCGCTATTCAATGAAATATTAATTGTGCAGATAGTAAAAATAGAGATCAGAAATAATTTAGGATGCCATGTTCTATTTAAAAAAATAATATACAGATATGTAATTGTTGCTGCCGCGATAAATATTTTTGAAATTAAACCGGTTTCTGAAAATAAATAGCTTATCAATATATTGGCTGTTAATAGCAAAAGAAGAAAGAGAGTGGCATGGCAGTAATAAAAAAAATTATACAATTTTCCACCGTAATTCACCCAACATAACTGATAAATAAATTTTGCAGTAATTATTGATGCAAAAGGAAACACAACAAATATATAATGTGGTAACTGGTAATGGCTGAGCGCTAATGAACAATACGTTATTAAAAATCCTCCATACGTTATAAATTCTTCGGTGCCGGATATTTTAAATCTTTTCTTTATCAATACTTTGGTAGTAACAAATAAGGATGCAAGAAAAAAGAATATCCATGGCAGAAATGACCATAGCATGTTTTGCAGCAAAAACAAAAACCCGGCATGGTTATCCCATTCACTTTCCCCGGTAATTCTTCCAAAGCTTTGTGTCCAGTAAAAAAAACGTAATCCGCTAACACCATATTTTCCGTTAACAAGCTTTTCAGGATGAAGATCAAATTGCTGATAAAGTCCAATGCTCATAGGTAGTAAAACCAAGGCAATAATAATTATCCCGATAATATATTGCCATTTAAAAATTGCTTTATAATTTCTTTGCAATAAAAAATGGCTGCCAAAACCAAAAACCGGAACCAGTAAAGCTATCGGGCCTTTGGTTATCATTCCGCCACCTATAGCAATAAATGCTATTATAAAATTTAACCAGTTTTTATATTTAAACCATTCAGCCAATTGCCAAACTGATAAAATAACCCATCCCATTAAAACTGTATCAGTTCTTACATCGTGTGTAATAAGAAATAATGCCTGGCATGTAGCCAAAACTATAGCAGATATTTGTGCAATAATCCGGTTATAATATAATAATGCAAAGCGATAAGTGGCAAATATTGCTAATAAAGCAAACAGTATTGATGGTAAACGATAGCCAAAATTATTCGCTCCAAAAATTTTCATTGATACTACATTTATCCAGAATAAAAATGGAGGCTTATCAAGATATTCAACCCCTCTATCATATACATGCAGATATATTCCTCTCTGCATCATTTCCTTGCTCATGCTGGCATATTGGGCTGCATCTACCTCCATTATCGGAATATGAATACCCAATAAATAAATGGTGGTGATAATCACAAACAGTATCAGCAAATGTCTTTTTTGCATATATCTTTTTAGGTATTAAATTCCCAAATGTAAACATTCATCATAAGTGTATCAGAGAAATAATAAATGATTTTAATAATTAGATATCTATACCATTTGCCTGAAAAAATAAATAATTAGTTACATCTTTACCGCTATGAGTTTTAAAAAGCTGTCGATTATTGTGCCTGCTTACAATGAAAATAAAACAATATGTTTTGTTTTAAATAAACTTAAACAGGTAGAACTGTTAGATAATATTGAAAAGGAAATTATAATAGTAAACGATTGCAGCACTGATGGCACTGATGAAGTTATTAAAAACTATATTGCCCAAAATAGAATGATGAACATTCAATATGCCTTTCATACTGTAAATCAAGGCAAGGGTGCGGCTATTCATACAGGAATAAAAATTGCCACAGGCGATTATCTTGTAGTTCAGGATTCTGATCTGGAATATGATCCACATGAATACAATCAGCTTATTAAACCTGTATTAGATAGTTTTGCAGATGTAGTTTATGGTTCAAGATTTATGGGAGGAAATGCTCACCGCATTTTATTCTTTTGGCATACAATCGGCAATAAATTTCTCACATTATTATCAAATATGTTCACAAATCTGAATTTAACAGATATGGAGACGGGGTATAAGTTATTTAATGCAAACATGTTAAAAAGCCTTACTTTAAAAGAAAAAAGATTTGGCTTTGAGCCAGAGGTAACTGCAAAAATATCACGCATTCCTAAAGTGCGTATTTACGAAGTGGGAATTTCCTATTATGGACGCACTTATGAAGAAGGTAAAAAAATTAACTGGGCAGATGGTTTTCGGGCAATTTGGTGTATTATCAAATACAATTTATGGGCAAAAAATAAAGGTAAATATCTGCATACTACAGTCAGAAAAGATAAGTAATATCTTTGCATTTTCCCATGATCTATAAATTAAAGATTCCAAAAACAGTCCCGATCACCATTCAATGGATATGGCGCTTATGGCTGATTTATTTTATCATCTTCACTTTATTCAGGATAGCAACTTTTTTTCTTTTCCGTCCGTTAAATACTCCGATAAGCTCTATACTTCCCTCATTCTGGCTGGGTTTTCAATATGATGCAAAATGGATCGCTGTAATTCTTTTACCTATTGCATTATTATCGGTCCATCCAAAATTTTCTCCTTTCTATTCTGAAAAAAATAAACGCTGGTGGTCATATTACCTGGCATTTACAACATTAGTTGTATTGTCTTTCTTTGGAGCCGATTTTGGAAACTTCAGTTATAATCATACAAGAATAAATGCAAGCGCTTTAAATTTTGCAGAAGACCCTGTGATCTCTTTTAAAATGTTATGGCAGAGCTATCCTATGGTATGGATCTTACTGGCATTGGTTTTAGCGGTTGTAATGATGTCTCGGCTTTTTAAAAAAACACATGTGGATGTTGTAAAAAAAAATACGCAGGAAGAAATTGTTTATAAAAGAAGATGGCATGCTATTGCAATTATATTATTAGGATGGTCAATATTTGGATTGTTTTCATTTAAGCCATTAAAATGGAAGGAAGCTTTTGAATTCAATGATAATTTTAAATCATACGTAGCATTAAATCCGCTGCAAAATTTTTTTACAACTCTTAGGTTTAGAAGCCCCTCGTTTGATCAAGGCAAGGCAAAAGAATATTTTCCGGTGATAGCTGATTTTTTGCAATTAGATCCCATTAATACAGCTTCAAAAAGTTATGAAAGAATAGTTCAGCCAAAGAGCAGATCGCTGGAAAGCAGCCCCAATGTGGTTTTGGTTATTTGTGAAAGCTTCAGCATGTATAAAAGCAGCATGTCAGGCAATTCTTTAAATGCCACGCCTTATTTTAATAAGCTATGTGAGAACGGGATATTTTTCGATAGATGTTTCAGTTCCACTTTTGGAACTGCCCGGGGCGTATTTGCAATTCTTACAGGCATCCCTGATGTGCAGTTATCCAAATTCTCCAGCCGCAATCCTGAAGCAATCAACCAGCATGTTATCATAAACAATTTTGAAGATTATAATAAATTTTATTTCCTGGGAGGAAGCAGTGAGTTCAACAATTTTGAAGGACTGCTAAAAAACATCAAGGGTATTCATATTTACCAGGATGGATCTTATAAATCACCACAGCTAAATGTGTGGGGCATCAGTGATAAAAATCTTTTTTTAGAAGCGAATAATGTTTTAAAACAGCAACGAAAACCTTTTTTTGCAATTATTCAAACTGCAGATAATCACCGCCCCTTCAATATCCCTGAAGAGGATAAAGATTTTGAGAAGAGAGTTGTACCACCTGATACATTAAAAAAATATGGCTTTGAATCTTTGGAGGAATTTCATGCTTTTTGTTATTCAGATTATTGCTTTAAAAAGTTTTTGGAAGAAGCTAAAAAGCAACCCTATTTTAATAATACGATTTTTGTTTTTACAGGTGACCATGGCGTGGAAGGAGATGCAGGAGAAATGTATCCCTCTGCATGGACGGCTAACCGGTTGACAGATGAACATGTACCCCTGTTATTTTATGCGCCGTCATTGCTTTCTTCGCAAAAACGAAGTGAAGTGGTTTCTCAAATTGATATACTGCCTACTGTTGCCGGCATGATCCATCAACCCTACGTTAATACAACGCTTGGCAGAGACCTGCTTAATACAAAAAATAAAAAAGATGCTGCATTTATTATTCATCATGATGAAGGAAATATTGGAGTGGTAACAGATGATTATTATTTTATAAAAAATATCCAGATAAATAAAGAAGAGTTGGTACCTGTAAAAACCAACCAATTAAATCTATCGCCAACTCAGCAGGATTCAGTAAAACATTCATTATCTACATTAACATCTGCTATTTACGAAACTGCAAAATGGATGTTGGTGAATAATAAA
>JADGPX010000317.1 GCA_017882215.1 Chitinophagaceae bacterium
GAGAAGAAGAATAAGCTGGCACAACAATCATCAGAATCGGCATTAACCATTCTTATTTTGATTGTTACCCTAACTTTTATTATTGGCCTTACTTTCACTTATAATTTTCCCGCAATTGTTGTAACACCAATACAAAAACTAACAGAAGCAATTAAAGAGATCTCCAGGAAAAATTACAGGCACAGAATTCATTTGGATAACAAAGATGAATTCGGCCAGTTGGCAGATGCATTTAATGATATGACAGAAAGATTGGAAGAATTTGAAAGCAGCAATCTTAATAAATTAATCTTTGAAAAAGCAAGGGCAGAAGCGGTTATTAATAGTTTAAAGGATGCAAGTATTGGGATTGATAAAAACAATTGCGTACTTTTTGCAAATGAGCAGGCTTTGCAATTGTTGGGGTTGAAGTCGCAGGATACAGTAGGCAAGTCGGTGCAGGATCTAAGCGTTAAAAATGATCTGTTCGCATTTTTATTTTCTACCGACAGCATTAACCCTTTTAAAATAGTGGTGGATGGCAAAGAAAATTATTATACAAAAGAATTGATAGAGGTTAAACAAGGTGAGGCAACCAATAAAGTTCTTGTTTTAAAAAATATCACTTCATTTAAAGAGCTGGATGTTGCCAAAACAAATTTTATTGCAACCGTTTCGCATGAGCTTAAAACCCCTCTTGCCTCTTCCGATTTCAGTTTGAAATTGCTTGAAGATAACCGTGTGGGTAAATTAACAAGTGAGCAAAAAGAATTAGTTGAGCAGCTTAAAAATGACAACCAGCGTATGCTTCGGATATTAAGTGAGTTGTTGAATATGTCGCAGGTTGAGGCTGGAAAAATTCAATTGGATATCCAGGACGTTAGTCCTTATCAAATTGTAGAATCATCTGTTGCAGCCGTAAGTAGTACAGCAAAAGAAAAACAAATTCAGATAGAACAAAAAATTAGGAAGGGTCTGCCGGATATAAAAGCAGACCCTGACAAAATAAGTTGGGTGCTAAATAATTTTTTGACCAATGCAATAAAATATTCTCCTGAACAAAGTACAATTTCAATTTTAGTTGAAAAAACAACCAATCAAATTTCATTTGCAGTTGTTGATAAAGGTCAGGGAATAGATGAAGCTTATATCAAACGCATATTTGAACGTTATTTTCAAATACCAGGAAGGTCAGATAAAAAAGGCTCAGGTATTGGCCTTGCCATTTGCAAAGAATTTATTGAAGCTATGAATGGTAAAATTTGGGTGAAAAGTGAGATCGGAGTTGGTAGCACCTTCGGATTTAGCTTTAATTTATCTATTTGAGAATAAGCTGAAGCTGCCTGTAAAACAAATACATGTAACAGGATCTTTTTCATTTTACTTTTTAATCCATTGATAAGTAAAGCTATTTTAAAAAACAACTCAGGCATTTCTCTTTATAAAATCTTTATACAACTTAAAAAACCTTTTATAATCTCTTTATACCTGTCAGTTTACTTTTGTTGTATCAATCAAAGCCTATTGCGCTGACTAAGATTTTTTTAAATAGTATAAATAAGAAATATCAATACATAATAACTGTTTTGGTGATTTTGATAGTTTCTGTCATCAGTTATTTTTTATCCGGGATAATTGGTTACAGGGTCGTAGCTTATCTACTGTTGGTTACACTTTCTATTCTTGCATTATTCTTTGGTATTTTTCCCGTACTTCTGGCTGCTTTTTTAAGTGCATTAATATGGGATTTCTTTTTTATTCCTCCCCATTTTACTTTCCGGGTTGATAATACAGAAGATGCCTTTTTGCTTATTATGTATTTCATTATTGCAATGGTGCATTCTGTACTCACTTTCAAAATAAGGCAGATACAAAAAGAAGCAGGAAAAAAAGAAGAAAAAGCTAATGCCTTAAAACTTTATAATACACTGCTTAATTCTCTGTCGCATGAATTGCGTACACCCATTGCCACTATCATTGGTGCATCTGATAATTTATTAATGAAAGCAAATAACCTAACGGAAGAAAATAAATCAAATCTGCTTTCAGAAATTTCCGTGGCATCATTACGGTTAAATCAGCAGGTTGAAAATCTTCTGAACATGTCGAGGTTAGAGTCTGGCTTTATACAAATAAAAAAAGATTGGTGCGATATAAATGAGGTAATATATGCAGCTATAAAACGGCTTGAAGAAAATATAAAAGAACATGTTATTGATATTGATGTAAAAGAAAACCTGCCATTGTTTAAGCTGGATGTAGGATTGATGGAACAGGTGCTGTATAATCTTATTTATAATGCGGTTATCTATACGCCTGTAAATTCTGTTATAACTATAAAAGCAGATTGTATAAATGAAAGTTGCGTGATAATAGTAACAGATAATGGTAAGGGTTTCCCTTCTGACGAGATTGAAAAAGTATTTGAGAAATTTTACCGGCTTAAATATTCAAAAACGGGTGGTACAGGTTTGGGATTATCAATTGCAAAGGGATTTGTAGAAGCACATCATGGAACAATTAGATTAGAAAATAACTATTCAGGAGGTGCAAAATTTACGATCACTATTCCTACAGAAACATCTTATTTAAAGCCATAGACAAATGAATAACGCACAAATATTAATTATAGATGATGAGGCTCAAATACGCAAGCTGCTTGAAATAACATTGCAGTCAAATAATTATTCTGTTAACGAAGCAGCAAATGCCAGAGATGGATTGATTGCGGCTGCTAATCATCCGCCTGACTTGATTTTGCTTGACCTTGGATTACCAGATGAAGATGGGCATTC
>JADGPX010000087.1 GCA_017882215.1 Chitinophagaceae bacterium
AAACATAGAAAGCAAAGGCAATAAAAAAGCAAGCTTCTTATCTTTTATAATTGCTCCCCCAAAAATTGCCATTGCAATCTGTGGCGCAAAACCATAGGGCCTTCCCGGCATAATACGGTAAAGTGCTGCAATTATTACCAATAAAATAAAACTTACTACTACCTGCTTTGTTATTTTCATGCTGAATTATTTATGTAGCAAAAATAAGTAATAAAATTTCGTCATTAAATACATTTTTGCACATTGCCAATTGTAAATTACTAATTTGCATTTCATGGCTCACCACAATTTAACTGGCAACTTAGGAGAAGAAATGGCTTCAAAATATCTCATTGATAAAGGCTATACTATTCTACATCGTAACTGGCGGCACCTGCATTGGGAAACAGATATTATCGCCTCAAAAAATTCCACGTTACATTTTATTGAAGTTAAAACACGGAGAACAACAACATTTGGTCACCCGGAAGAAGATGTAAGTAAAAAGAAAATAAAAAATCTTATCGGAGCTGCTGAGGAATTTCTTTTACAATATCCTGGATGGAAATTGATACAGTTTGATATACTTTCTATCACAATGGAAAAAAATAAACAACCTGAATTCTTTTTAATAGAAGATGTATATCTGCCATAATCACTCTCCTGCTTCTACTTCGATTTTCTTTACAACCATTTTTGATAATAAAATTCTTTCTTTTAATTTTTCAACAAACTTATAAGTGGCAGGACAATATTCTATATTTTGATGATGAATGTACATGTAATCGGTAACCGGTTTTTTATTAAGATGGGGGAAGCTTGCACAATCAGCCGGCCGCACTTCATATATTGAACACATATTTGTTTTCTTATCCAGGAACTGGCATGGGCGGGAAACATTCATCCAGTCATTTTCTCTTTTATCCAGGTAAAGCCATTTAGCTTTAAAATCTTTGATCCTCATGTTAAGGTGAGCCGCTATTCTTTTCATATCCTGAAATGTATAAGTCGGACTCATGGTTTTGCAACAATTAGCACAGCTAAGGCATGCAGTTTCTGCCCAAACTTCTTTATCGATCTGCTCCGCCAGATCATCCAGATTCTTTGGAGGATTATTTTCTGTTTTGGTTAAAAAATACCTGAGTGATCTTTTGTTTTGAAGATATTTTTTTTTGTGAAGCCGAAGATTAACAACCTGCATTAAGATAAAATTAGATTAGCCGATATTGAATATCATTAACGAATTTAGCATATTAAAAATAGAACATAACTTAATGCATCAGGCAAGTTTAATTAAAAAAAGTACAACACCTCATGTGGGAAGGATATAAAAAAGGATTTAGAGCTTACCTTCAATTGGAAAAATCTTTATCGGATAATACAGTACAGGCATACCTCCAGGATATAGAAAAATTAACCCACTATCTTTTATTGATCAAATCTGAAAAATCTCCCCGGCAAATTGAATTAAACGATCTTGAAAAATTTGTAAAGTGGATAAGCGAATTAGGAATGACTCCTTCAAGCCAGTCAAGAATTATTTCAGGCATAAAAAACTTTTATAAATATTGCTTACAGGAACAAATTGTAACCAAAGATCCTACAGCTTTACTGGAAGCGCCGAAATTAAAAAGAAGTTTACCTGATGTATTGAGCTTTGATGAAATTGAAAGCATTATTTCTGCAATAGATCTAAGCACACCGGAAGGCGTGAGAAATAAAGCTGTTATTGAAACGCTGTACAGTTGCGGCTTACGGGTTACTGAATTGGTAAATTTAAAAATATCCTGTTTATACCTTGATGTTGGTTTTATAAGAGTGATCGGCAAAGGTGATAAGGAAAGATTAGTGCCTGTTGGCAGCAGCGCTGTAAAGCATATTAATCTTTATAAAAATAATACCCGGGTTCACATACCTGTAAAACCGGGTAATGAAGACATTTTATTTTTAAACCGGAGGGGCAGAAAATTATCAAGGGTTATGATATTTATGATAATTAAAGAATTAGCAAAACAAGCCGGTATAACTAAAAATATTTCGCCGCATACATTCCGCCACTCTTTTGCTACACATTTAGTAGAAGGTGGCGCAAACCTGCGTGCTGTTCAGGAGATGCTGGGACATGAAAGTATTACCACCACTGAAATATATACGCATCTTGACAGGGAATATTTACGGGATACTTTGCAAAGGTTTCATCCCGCGTTTAAAAAATAAAAGAAGAATCATTTTCCTTCTACCAATATTTCATTTTGAAAAGAAGGAGATATTTCTGAAATACTTTTTACACGGTTACGATAATTTTTAAACATGCTCATCCACTTTAATTTAAGCACACCAAGCACACCTTCCTTCACAATACCCTTATTCATTTTTGATGCACCGAATTGCCTGTCAACAAAAGTAATTGGCACTTCTTTTATTTTAAAGCCAAGCTTCCAGGCAACAAATTTCATTTCTATTTGAAATGCATAACCAACAAGAGTTATTTCATCAAGATTAATTGCCTCAAGCACTTCTCTTTTATAACAAACAAAACCTGCAGTAGGATCTTTAACCGGTATCCATGTTATCATTCTTGTATACAGAGCGCCGCCCTTGGAAATACTAACTCTTGACCATGGCCAGTTTTCAATTCGTCCATTCTTTACATACCTTGACCCGATGGCTACATCTGCATTGCCAGTTTTACATGCCTGGTAAAGTTTGTCAAGATCATGGGGACTATGGGAAAAATCGGCATCCATTTCAAAAATAAAACGATACCCTTTATCTAATGCCCAATGAAACCCATGAATGTATGCTGTACCCAAACCAAGCTTACCAATTCTTTCTTCTAAAAACAATTGTCCCGGATATTTTGCGAATAAAGATTTTACTATGTTGGCAGTTCCATCCGGTGATCCATCATCAATAATAAGAACATGAAAATTTTGCTTCAAAGCAAATACTGCCTGTAAAATATTGGCAATATTTTCTTTTTCATTGTATGTAGGTATGATGAGAAGTTTTTCCAACTAAGAGATTAATTAAAATAAATTTACGACTATTATTAGAAAACAGTTTAGCTAATAACTAACAGCAAAAAGCAACTATTGTTTCTTTAACAGGGTGCGGTTAAGTATTTCGGTGAGTTTCTGTTTGGTATGCAATGGGAAATCTCCTTTCATCATCCAGTCATAATATTGAGGCTCGGCTTTTAAAACTTCAGCTACAGGTCGTCCTTTGTGTTTTCCAAAATTAAACACTTCTACATCATTATCCATTATCATTCTTCGTGCAAAATCAACAAATTTTTCCTCCCCGGTAAATTTCAGGATGGAGTCTAATGTATTTCCCAGGTTTTGATACCGTATAGTTTGTGCTTCTAATATTTCCCAGGTTGCCGTAGCGTCTGCCTCTGCGCTGTGAGCATCACATAATTCTTTATTGCAGTAAAATTGATAAGCCGCAGCTAATGTTCTCCGTTCCATCATATGAAAAACATTTTGTACATCCACCATTCTCCTGTTGCTCATATCAATTTGAATTCCTGATCTTAAAAATTCTTCCATTAAAAGGGGTATATCAAACCGGTTTGAATTATATCCTGAAAGATCGGCATTATCAATAAATTGCTTTAATTCATTAGCCACCTCCTTAAATGTTGGAGAATTTTTCACCATTTCATCTGTAAAACCATGCACATCCGAAGAACCTTTCGGAATGGGTATTTGAGGATTTAAAATTTTATGCTTTACCTGCTTTGTACCATCAGGTAAAATCTTCACAATTGCGATTTCAATAATCCTGTCGCAGGCAAGATTTACTCCTGTTGTTTCAAGATCAATAAAGGCTAAAGGACGTTTTAATTGTAAGGGCATTTTTATTTGTTTGATTTTTTTTATGTCATTAAGTCAACCGTCATTGAGTCATTATATTCATTTAAAAATTATTTTTCCCCTCTTAATGACTTATTGATTATTTACCAATGACTTGTTTTAGAATATCTAACCCGTCATAATTTCCGCTGCTCATCAGCAGCAAATTTGAATTAGAATAATCCTCCTTTTGGAGGAATTGCTCAAGATCTTCTTTTTTGTTTATAACCAGTAAATTATCTTTTGCAAAACCTTGTTTTACTTTTTCTTTTGGTAGTTCGGGCATTCTTTTTAATTCCAATGCATGACTGCTATAAAATACAACTGCTTCATCTGCATCATTCATTGCACCGTTATACTCTTTCATAAAATTTTCATTAAGGCTGCTGTAGGTATGCAATTCCAAAACAGCAATTAATTTTCTTTCCGGAAATTGCTGTTTAACTGCTTCTATTGTAGCTTTTACTTTACTTGGCGCATGCGCAAAATCGCGGTAAATATTACAGCTATTTTTTTTAGATAACAGCTCTAATCTTTTTGCGGCGCCTGCAAAATCTGCAATAGCTTTTATAAACACCTGAGCTCCCACACCTAATTCCCTGCACACCAAATAAGCCGCATGCAAATTCAAAAGATTGTGATTGCCAAATACTTTTAATGGCGCAGACTTTTCTCCTTCAATTATTACTTCTGTTTTTCCATCTTCAATAAAATAAGTGGGTAACCTATATGGCTCATACCGGATATCAGATCGTTTATTCTCATCTACCAGCTTTTTTAATATTTCATCTGATTCATTATAGATCAAAACACCATTTGCTTCTATCTTATTAATAAATATTTTGAATTGCTCCAAATAAAAATCAAACGTAGGGAATACATTAATATGGTCCCATGCAATACCGGTGATAACTGCAATATGCGGAAATAAAAAATGAAACTTTGGACGCTTTTCAATTACACTGGCAGGATACTCATCCGCCTCGCAAATAATAATTGGCGCATCTGTAATATTTACACTTTGTTCAAAACCGTGCAGCCTTGCACCAACCAGGTAATCAAATTTTTTTTCGGCATTTTTAAGCACATGCATTATCATGGCTGTAGTGCTGGTTTTACCATGACTTCCACCAACAGCCACCCTGATTTTATCTTTACTTCCCTGGTAAATATATTCAGGAAAAGAATAGATTTTTAAACCTAACTCCTTAGCTTTTTGCAATTCAGAATTATCATCTTTAGCATGCATACCAAGAATGACAGCATCTATATTTTTAGTAATTTTTTCAGGGAACCACCCTGTTTCTGAAGGCAAAATATTTTCCTTTTCAAGATTAGATTTTGCAGGTTCAAATATTTCATCATCACTGCCAGATACAAAATAACCCTTTCGTTTTAAAGCAATTGCCAACTGGTGCATTACGCTGCCGCCGATAGCTATAAAATGAACATGCATGAACCGGGAATTTAAAGGATTTTAAAGTTTCTTATGAGTTTTAACAATAGATTGATATAATTATGCGTTTTAAAGTTTATTCCCCTGAATGGGATGCTATAACTTTGCGTCAACGAAGATGCAAAATAGTTCAACTTAATAAAATAACTATGAAAAAATTAATCTTTGCTCTTTTAATAGTATCTTTTCTTGCCGCAATGTTCACATCATGCAGCAGCAGCAGAAGAAGCCGTACCGGATGCCCAATGACCGGGAATATTATTCACTAAAGATCTCTTACACACATGAATTGGATTAACCTAACCAAAGAAGAACAGCTTCATCAAATAAAAGTAAACTCAAACACAAAGCCGCAAATTATTTTTAAACACAGCACCCGTTGTTCTATAAGCAGCATGGCTAAGAACAGGCTTGAAAGAAGCACACAGCCTGATGAGATGGATTTTTATTTTCTTGATCTCTTACAATACAGACTGCTCTCTAATAAAATTGCTGAAGATTTTAAGGTTTACCACGAGTCTCCCCAAATACTGGTAATAAAAAATGGTGAATGTATTTATGACGAAAGCCATTCCGGTATTGATATGGACGAGATAATTGAGCAGGCCATGGATGGCAGCATAATCTAAAGTTAGTTTCTCTTAAATTTCATTAATACAATTTCTCCCTGCCCTAACTCCAACTCATCTTTATTGATGGTGTATTTATTTATCTTTAAAAGAACAGATAGAAAAGATTTCTCATAATTACCTGAACAAGCCATTTTTGTTGAGATTATATTTCTATCAAATCCCAGGTAATTTTCGTCAATAGTAAATTTTCCGCTAATCGTATTACAGCTGCTATTTCCTGAAAACGTTTTGTCTTTTAAATTAATATTTATGAAAGGAGCCTTTGTCCAATTATTATCAGATGCAAAAAGCATTTGCAATTGCCAGGTACCATTCAGATATGTGGCATTATTTTTTTCAATTACAGTATTACCGGATGATGTTTTTGATGTATGACATGAAATAAGCGCTATCCCAAACACGGTAAAGAAAAATATCTTTTTCATTAAACTTTGATTCCTATAATAGAAATCAATTTTCCTGCCATTATAAAACATACAAATTTATTTTACTAAGTTTGATCTGTATGTTTCGTAACAAAGTCATATTTTTTATTTTATTCTTGTTCTACTCTCAAGCTGCATTTTTGCAAACAAATGATAGCAGCATACTTTTAAAACCTGACCGTGTTTTTGACGGAGAAAAAATGCATGAAGGATGGCAGGTATTGATCAAAAATAATCTGATTGAAAAAGTAGGTGTTATTACTAAAGTAGATGCTGGTACTAAAATAATTGAGTTGAAAGGTTGTACACTGCTGCCAGGATTGATTGAAGGACACAGTCACTTATTTTTACACCCTTACAATGAAACACCATGGAATGACCAGGTGCTCAAAGAATCAAGAGCAGAAAGAGTTGCAAGAGCAACTGTACATGCAAAAAATACATTGCTTGCAGGCTTTACAACAGTTCGTGATCTGGGTACAGAAGGTGCAGGGTATGATGATGTAGGATTAAAGCAAGCAATTGAAAAAGGAATAATTCCCGGCCCGCGAATGCTGGTTGCAACAAGGGCTATTGTTGCCACAGGCAGCTATGGACCAAAAGAATTAAGTTATGATATTGATGCGCCTAAGGGAGCAGCGGAAGCAGATGGTATGGATGCACTAATAAAAGAAGTACGAACGCAAATTGGAAAGGGTGCAGATGTAATAAAAGTGTATGCAGATTACAGGTGGGGATTAAATCGTGAAGCAGCTCCAACTTTTACAATTGAGGAATTAAAAAAGGTGGTAGAGGTTGCGTCATCCAGTGGCAGAATGGTTGTAGCTCATGCATCTACAATAGAAGGAATGAGAAGAGCAATTATTGCAGGCATTACTACCATTGAGCATGGTGATGATGGCACACCTGAAATTTTTAAATTAATGAAAGAAAAAAATATTGCCTTATGTCCTACCCTTGCTGCCGGAGATGCCATTGCACAATACCGTGGCTGGAAAAAAGGAACGCCTGAGCCGGAGACGATCAAAGCGAAACGAAAAAGTTTTTCTGATGCATTGCATGCCGGTGTAACTATTTGCATGGGCGGTGATGTTGGCGTTTTTGCTCATGGTGATAATGCACGTGAAATGGAAATGATGGTTGAGTATGGCATGCAGCCCATTGATGTGCTTCGTTCCGCAACTTCTGTAAATGCAGATGTGTTTAAAATAAATAAAACAGTGGGGAGAATAAGCCCAGGCTTATTTGCAGATATTTTAGTTGTGCAGGGAGATCCATCTAAAAATATTCACGACATTAGAAATGTAAAACTGGTAATGAAGAATGGGGTAATTTATAAGAATATTTTTTAGTTTTATTTTAATTTTTTCATCCCGATAGCTATCGGGATCATTGCGGAGTTTATCCTGTCCGAAGGACTCCTTTCGAGAGCTAAGTACCTTTATGCATCTTTAATCATCATTCATGAAAAAAACATTCCTGATCCTTCTTGGCTTCATCTGTTTCATTACAATCTGTGCCACATTTACCACTTATTAATTTTTACAAAATGAAAAATAAATTATGCTGTTAGAAATATATTCAATTCTTGCGCTTTTATATTGGGTATTTCTTTCTCTTTATTTAATTGTTAACGGACATAAAATAAATTATCTATCATCCATTCAAAATACTGTAAATAAGCCGACTCCTTCAGTAATTATAATTATTGCAGTAAGAAATGAAGAATATGCATTGAGAGAAGCATTGATCAGTGTTTGCAATCTTGATTACAGTAATTATAAAGTATTAGTTGTTAACGATAGGTCAACTGATAATACTGGAAAAATACTTAAGGAATTGCAGGCTACGTTTGAAAAACTAACGATCATAAATATTGAAACACTTCCCACGGGTTGGTTAGGTAAAAATCATGCATTATATACAGGTTACAATTTTTCTGATGAGGATTATATGCTTTTCACCGACGCTGATGTTTTATTCAAAAAAGATGTTTTAACAAAAGCAATGAGTTTTTGCTTAAGTAAAGATCTTGATCACCTGACTGTATTACCCGAAATTATTTCCCCCTCACCAATTCTGAAAAGTGTTCTTTCAACATTTGTAATTATGCTGATGGCGTTGCAAAGACCATGGGCAGCAAAAATTAAAAACTCAAAAGCATCAATGGGTGTTGGCGCTTTTAATTTGGTAAAAAGAAAAGCTTATGAACGTGCAGGAACACATAAGGCTATAGCAATGAGACCCGATGATGACTTGAAACTTGCAGCTTACATTAAGACAGCAGGTGGTAAAGCAGATATTCTTTACGGACAAGGTGAATTACAACTTGAGTGGTATATCAATGTGAAAGAATTTATTAATGGTTTAATGAAAAATGCTTTCTCAGGTTTTGACTATAACGTTTTGAAAGTTATAGGTGGTGTTTTAGGAACACTTCTGTTTTTGGTGCTTCCCATTCCCCTAATTTTAATTTTTGGAAATTCTTTAGAAAGGAATATGATCTTTTGTATGCTTTTAGTTCAGGTGATTCTTTATTGGAAAATGCCTGGTTCAAACGGAAAATGGTGGTATGGATTTATGAGTATTTATGGAGGTATTATAATAATCTATATTTTCATCAGATCAGCAATAATCACAATTGGGAATGGTGGTATTTACTGGAAAAAAACTTTTTATTCTCTTGCAGAATTACGTAAAACCAATAAAAAAAGTCTATAAAAATTATTTATAGACTTTAGAAAAATTTCTGAAATGATTAAAAGTGGAGCTGCAGGGAGTCGAACCCTGGTCCAAACATATTCGCCATAAGCTTTCTACATGTTTATTTTTGCATTGTTTGTCGGGAAACAGCAGGAGCAAAACTAACCGACTATTTCCTTAGCTGAATGTTCTTAAGCAACCAGCACAGCCTTTGGTTGCAGCAGCCCGTTTTTTGTTTGAGTCGGCGGTGCAGCGTGGCAACAGGCAAGCCTGCCACACGGCCCTAATGGTTGCTAATTAATAATTAGGCAGCCATGGCATACTGAGTATTGCCATTTAAAGTTTTCGTATTAAGATTTAAGTGCTGACTACGCAACGCACTACATGCTTACACTTACAAAGAACTATGCTGTCAAAACCGGTCAGCCCCGTTTTTACAAAGGTAAAAAGTTATAAGTGATCAGTGATAAGTTTAACGATACATTTCTCTCTGTACTTATCACTTATTACTGATTACTTTATTTACTAATTAATGTCCTCTTCCCCATCCAAACCAATCGTTGCCATTTGCAAAAATTAACAGTCCAAATAAAAGTACCATTCCTGCAATTTGTGCATACTCTAAAAACTTCTCGCTTGGTTTACGACCTGTTATCATTTCAATTAAAGTGAATAAAACATGTCCACCATCCAATGCAGGGATAGGTAATATATTCATGAATGCCAGTGCTATAGAAAAAAATGCTGTTATATTCCAGAAAGCTTGCCAATCCCAACCATTCTTGGGAAATACAGAAGCCATAGCCTTAAACCCTCCTAACGCTTTGTAAGCGCCCGTTTTGGGGTTTATAATCAACTTAAACTGTTGAATATAATTATCTAATTTTTCGCCGGCTTTTTTTACTCCAGCAGGAAAAGCGGCTAAAAATCCATACTTTTTTACTTCATGCGTCAGTATTCCTATACTATCAAACTGATCTTCATTTAAAATTGCAAATCCAATCTTTCCATTTGTATCTACCAGAACTTTTGTTTGCATTGGCTGCATATTTCTTATAAAAGAAATGGAAACTGTATCACCCTTTTTGTTGCTTAAAAGCGGTGCCATCTCATCAAAAAAACCAACAGTAGTTGAATCTACCGCAACAATTTTATCAAATTCTCTTAAGCCGGCTTTTTTTGCATGTGAGGTATCTTTATCATCAAAACCACCAATGATTATTGGTATCCTGGGAAGAAATAGCACATCCCTCTTTCCCTTTTTTTTGACCAGTTGTTCAATCATGTTATTAGGTAAATCAATATTTACTTTTTCCCCATCTCTTTCAACTAGAACCTTAGTACCGCCAATTAAAATCTTCAAAGGAATATCATCAAAATATTTTATTGAATCATCATTTACAGCAATAATTTTATCGCC